>JAYTAU010000167.1:0-4878 GCA_043737375.1 Planctomycetia bacterium | reverse complement strand
TACGCCAAGTGCGGAGTTCGGAGTAGGAAGTGCGGAGTGAAGCAATATGCGTGTCTTCAACGAATGATGCTTAGCGGCGCGGCCACCGGCCCGCTTTTTTCGAATCGAGACGGATTCATCGGATCGGCCACAACACTGCAAAGCCGGCGATGCCATCGCCGGAACTCCATGAATGTTTCGTTACGTGATTGATCCTCCGTCCTTTGCACTTTGTCCTTCATACTTCTCTCGACATGCTCGAAGTTGCCGAAGCGCTGCGATTGGTTCTCGACAATATCGGTCGAAACGTCGCCATCGACGTGCCGCTGGACGAAGCGCTGGCGTGCGTGTTGGCTGACGACATAGCCAGCGACGTCGATTCGCCGCCGCACGATAAGGCGATGGTCGACGGCTACGCGCTGATGGCGGCTGACCTTAGTGATGGTGCCGGCGAGCTGGTCATGCTCGAAGAAGTCACCGCCGGCGCGCTGCCCACCAAGACCGTCACGCGCGGCTATTGCACGCGGATCATGACCGGCGCGCCGCTACCCGCGGGAGCCGATGCGGTGGTGATGGTCGAACGAACGGAAGTTTTCAACGACGAAAATGTAGGAGCGGATTCCCATCCGCGAACCAGTAGGGATTCTTCGCCAACAGGATCGCCGATGGGAATCGGCTCCTACAAAATCGGCGACGGCGTCGCCTCCTACAGGATTCGCATCACCGGCACGGTTCGCCCAGGACAGCACATCATGCGGCGCGGAGCAACCATGCGCGCCGGCGAAGTGGTGCTGCGTGCCGGACAGATTATTCGACCGGCCGAGATCGGTCTGTTGGCCGAAGTCGGTCGCGCCATGGCGCCGGTCATCGCGCCGGTCAGCGTGGCCATTCTATCCACCGGCAACGAACTGATCGATGCCGCACAAACGCCAGGACTGGGTCAAATTCGCAATAGCAATGGGCCGATGCTCGCGGCGCTGGTTCGAAAAGCCGGAGCAACGCCGATTCAACTCGGCATCGCGCGCGACGACGAGCTTGAACTGCGACGACTGATCGCTGCAGGATTGCGGGCCGACATGCTAGTACTCTCGGGCGGAGTTTCGGCCGGCGTACTGGATCTGGTGCCCGGAATATTGAAGGAGCTGGGTGTCGAGCAGGTATTTCATAAGGTCAACCTCAAGCCGGGAAAACCGCTCTGGTTCGGGGTAAAGTCTTCAAGCCTCAAGTCTCAAGCCTCAAGTCTCAAGCCTCAAGTTCCAGCCCCCAGCCCCCAGTCTCAAGCTCCGGGCACTGACGTTTCCGGCTCGCCGGTCTTCGGCCTGCCCGGAAATCCGATCGGCAGCTTGGTTTGTTTCGAATTGTTCGTGCGACCGGCGATCGAGAAGTTATCCGGTCGCGACTGCTCATTGCCGTCGCGAGCGCAACGTGGCACATTGACCGCTGACTTTCAGCATCGCGGCGATCGGCCGACGTACTTTCCGGTCATCGTGCAGCAATCTGCTCGTGAACCAGCAGGCGACGACGGCAATGCTTTCACCGTGCAGCCTGTGCGCTGGGCCGGCTCGGCCGATCTGCGCGGTTTTACCGCAGCCAACGCACTGGCGATCTTTCCCGCCGGCGATCGCGCTTGGCGCGCCGAAGAAGCGATCGAATTTGTTATGCTTTGACCGGCAATGCTAAGAGAATTAGCCGCGAATGGATACGAATGAACGCGAATGAGATGCGCAGTCAAAACATTGCGTCCGACGTTACTTCGTGCTTTCGCGTTTTCGTGATAATCTTCGGCTTGAAATCAATCAGAATAAAGGATCGCGAAATATCGAAAGTACGAAACCGCGAAAAAATCGATTCAAGGCTGGAGTTTGTAATTGAAGTTGATTTTTAATCGACACATTCGCGTTCATTCGTATCCATTCGCGGCCAATATCTTTTGCCCTCGCGGTGTTCTCTGTGACTCGGTGGTTCTACAAATTGATCGGCTCAACGTTCTGGCTCGCGATACTCAGCGGACTATTGTTGTTCGCCAGTTTGCCGCCGTTCGACCTGTGGCCCTTGGCCTGGGTCGCGCCGCTGCCGTGGCTGTTGCTGATCGAGCGACCCACATTGCCTGGCCGACGTCCGTTGCGATCGTTGTACTTGGCGTCGGTTCTGTTTTGGATTGCCGCGCTGCACTGGCTGGTGCTTCCGCATTGGGGCACCAGCTTCGGACTGCTGGCCATCGCTGCCTATCTGGCGTTATATCCGATGGGATTTGTGCTGTTGTCGCGCGTCGCGGTACATCGGTTTGGCTGGTCGATCGTGCCGGCCGCGCCGTTGGTTTGGATGGGGCTGGATGTCGCGCGCGGATATATTTTCGGCGGCTTCACGTTCGCCAGCATCGCACACACACAGTATCGCTGGATCGAATTCATTCAGGTTGCCGATATCGGCGGGTCGTATTTGGTCGGCGGCATCATGCTGCTTGTCTCCGCCTGCGCGGCGCGAATCATCATGGATCGATACCCCTGGTTGCTATCCGAAACGCTCAGCAAGGATCCCAACCATCCGACGCGCGCGAATCGCCTGCCGATCATGCGGCCGGCTTTGGTGATGATCGCCGCGTATGGGTTAACGCTCGGCTACGGTTATTGGCGAACCATGGGCTCAGGCGCGCGCGATCAAGCTGCCGTGTCCTCGGATGACTCGCGCCGCGCCACCGTGGCCCTGATCCAAGGCAGCTTCGACACCAGCTTCGACGATGATCCGGATGGGGAAGCCGCGCGAATCAAGCGTGAACACCCCGAGTTGAGCGATGCCGAAATAGCTCAAATACTCGCCAAACTGTACAACGAACAAATCATGCAAGAATATGGCCGCTTGACATGGGAGGCCAAGCTGGCTGCCGAACGCCAACAGCGGCGAGTTGATTTGTATATCTGGCCCGAAAGTATGTTCCGCTATCCCTTGTTGGAATTCTCGAACGATTATCAGACTCCGCCTGGCAGTAAAGTAACCAAGGCGGAAGCTCAACAGCACAGTCGTGAAGCAGTCCCCCGTTTTTTTGCCGCGCTGCAAGCGCCGGTGCTGGTGGGCCTGACGCGCGAAGTCATTGCGCCGGATCGTTACCAGCGCTACAACTCGTGCGTGTTCGTCGCCGCCGACGGCAGGCAATTATCGTACTACGACAAAATGCACCTGGTGATGTTCGGCGAATACGTGCCGCTGTTCGATTGGTTCCCATCGCTCTACGCGATCACGCCGATGGGCGGAGGACTATCTCGCGGCGAAGGACCGATCTCGCAATCGATCGGCGGCGTGCGTTACTCGCCCAGCATCTGTTATGAAAGTGCCGTGCCGCATCTGATTCGCGATCATGTGCGCACGCAGCGCGCCGATGGGTTCGAGCCCGACGTGCTGGTCAACCTGACCAACGACGGCTGGTTTTGGGGATCGAGCGCGTTGGATTTGCACTTGGTCTGCAGCGTGTTTCGCGCCGTTGAAAATCGCAAGCCGGTACTGATCGCGGCCAACACGGGCTTCTCGGCCACGATCGATAGCGACGGCAAGATTATTGAGCGCGGCCCGCGCCGCGCCGGCGGGATTATCTTGGCCGATGTCCGGCTAGATGGCCGACAAAGCATTTGGTCCCGTTATGGCGGTTGGTTGGAACTGCTGATGGTCGGGCCCAGTGTGGGATTAGGGCTGTTCGCTTTACGCAGGCGAAGGGGTGGAGGAATGAGGGAATGAAGGGGCCGGTTATAAGGATTCACCTGCCCCCGACCCCTGATCCCCGATCCCGAGCCCCTAAATCCTAACTCCTGACTTCTAGCTCCTATCTGCCCCAAACCGCCGATTTTCAACCCCGTTCGTTGACATTCGCCTTTCGCCGTAACTATACTGAATTTGCTAATCTAGGGAGTCTATCTCCGGCATTTTACAGGAACATTTCACCGTTCGGATCGACATTGGCGGCCAACCCAGTGGGTTACCTCCGATGCGTTCGATCGGCAGTTCGCGTGCGATCCTTTGGATCGCGACGTAAGCATTTCTGAGGGAGAGGCGCAATGAACTTGCTCGGCAAGATTTTCGTCGTTTTGATCCTGCTCATGAGCGTGGTCTTCATGACCATGGCCATGTTCGTGTATGGCACCCACAAGAATTGGCGCGAAGAGATCGAACGCAAAGGCCAGGGGCCGCAAGCCGGTTACCGTGCGCGCGTCGAGCAAATGCGCGCCGAGAACAAAGTCCTCAACGACAAAATTGCCGCCTTGCAAGCTGTCGTCACCGCCGAACGCGCCGCCAAGGCCGAAGCGCTGGCCAAGGCCCATACTGCCCTGACCATGCTGAGCGCGGTGTACGATTCGGCAAAAGCCGAGCTCGCCGAAAAAACCACGGCCTTGGCCAGCAGCACCGCGGCTATCAAAACCTCGGGCGAGAACCTGACCACCGCCACGACCAACGTTCAGGCACTCACCAAGAACGTGATGGAGTGGCAAACCCGTAGCGACAACTGGTTCAAGCAAACGCTGGGTCTGACCGACAAGCTGAGCGCCGCGACGGTGCAGTTGGCGGAAATGAAGCCGCGATTGGATCAACTTAGCGAGATCTACGCTCGGATAAAATTGTTGTCACGGCTCAAGGGCTGGACCGGTGAAGACGGCTTGTTGGTCGATGGTCCGCCGCCGCTCGAATCGATGGTCTCCGCCATTACCAAAGACAACCTGGTCGAAATCGGCGTCGGCTTTGACGACGGTATCCGCAAAGGTCACGAGCTGGATATCGTGCGCGGATCGACGTTCCTGGGTCGAATTCAAATCATTGACGTCCGTCCGGACCAAGCCGTCGGCACGGTGCTGAAAGAATATCAAACCGCGCAGATCAAATCGGGCGACATGGCCACCAGCAAATTGCGGATTCTCG
>JAYTAU010000166.1:0-1896 GCA_043737375.1 Planctomycetia bacterium | reverse complement strand
TTTCTCAACGACGGACGACACTTCGTCACCAGCGCGCTCGATAACACCGTTCGTTTTTGGGATTTGACGACAGGCACCGAAGTTCGTCGACTGGAAGGCACCGGACAAAATGCCGCGCTGGCCTTATCGCGTAACTCGAAATGGATCTTGACCGGCGGCAACGACAAAGACGGCAACCTTTGGGATGTGGAAACCGGCAAGCTGCTCAATCAACTCGGCGGGCATCGCGGCAATGTGTCGGCTGTCGCGTTTTCGCCCGACGACAAGGTTTGCGTGACCAGCGATATCAACGGCCGCACGCGGGCTTGGAGCGTCGACGGCCAATTGCTGTGGAGCACCGATTCGCATACCGACGCGATCAACGCGGTGGTCTTTTCCACCGACGGTCAAAAAGTTTTGACGGCCAGCAACGACGGCACAGTGGGTCAATTCGACGCACGCACCGGCAAGGAGCTGCTGCAACTTTCGCTTAAACACAATGCGGGCGTGTTGGCGCTGGCCGTCACTCCCGACGGTAAATATGCCGTCACCTGTAGTGCCGATCAACAGGTTCAACTGTTCGATACCGCCACGGCTCGCAAGGTCCGCACGCTCGATGGCACATTGGGCCCGGTGAGCAATGTCGCGATCTCGCCCGACGGACGACAAATCTTGACCGTGGCGTCGGTCGCTGCCGGAGCGGGCGAAAACGCCGGTCGCGGCCAACGTTCTGCGGTGCAATTTTGGGACGCTTCGACGGGACGCGAAGCCATCGCCTCGCGAATCAATACCGGCCTAGTCTGGTCGGCGTTCTATGCTCCCCAAGCCGATCAAGTATTATTGGTCGGTGGCAATGGCGCGCGGCTTTGGCGAATCGGCGGTCGCGACGCGGTGATGAGCTTCAGCCCGAACGGCACGTTGGCTTCTGCGGGCTTTTCGCCCGACGGAGAACAGATTGTCACCGGCAGTTGGGATAGCTCGGCCAAAATTTGGGATGTGAAAACCGGTAAGGCGATCCTCAAGTTGGCGGTCGAACACCGCGGCTTCGTCAACACGGCGGTGTATTCTCCCGATGGCGAAATGATTTTAACGGCCAGCGACGACCGCACGGCAAAACTATGGAACGCGAAAACCGGCGCTTTGATTCGCAGCTTCGACGGACACGGCGATCGAGTTCGCCATGCGGCGTTTTCGAAAGACGGCCAGTTGATCGTCACCGCATCGCACGACAAAACCGCGCGGGTCTGGAAAGTCACCGGTGAGCCGGTCGCCACGCTCGCGGGGCACACTGCCGCGGTTATTAGCGCTGCGTTCAGCCCCGACGCCATGCGTGTGGTCACCACGGGCGAAGATAAAAACAACGCCAAAATTTGGGACATTGCCGCGAGCAAACAAATCGGCGACGATCTGGCCGGACATACGGCAATTTTAACGTCCGCCTGCTTCTCACCCGACGGCAAACGAATTCTGACCGGCAGCCGCGACAACACGGCTAAGCTGTGGGATGCGAATACGGGCAAGGAAGTTCTGACACTCAAGGGGCACACGCAAGAGGTGACCAGCGTTTCGTTCTCGGACGACGGCCGCTACGCGTTGACGGCCAGCCGCGAGGGAACCGCGATCGTTTGGCTGGCGGATGAATGGCGGGCGGTCGAGCCAGAGCAAATTACAAATTACGAATCACGAATTACGAAACGATTCCGGGGCCGTTAGTGCGGGTAATCACCTGTGCTACAATACGACATCGCGCGAACCGATTGCTTTTCCTCTCGCATTCGCCCATTGTAATTTGTAATTCGTTATTGCCTGCTTTCGCTCTCCACCCTTCACGCGTCACCCGCCACCCATAATGCATTCCGGCCAGGTCTTTCAAGATAAATATCGCATCGAGCGCGAGATCGGCCGTGGGTCGTTCGG
>JAYTAU010000165.1:0-4881 GCA_043737375.1 Planctomycetia bacterium | reverse complement strand
CCGCCGTTTATCGGGAACAAGCGGATGCGATTCGCGTTGGGTGATGGATATGTGGAAGCATTACATAAAGTTTATGGTATCGAACTTTCAAAAACCGTCGACTTCGTTATGTATTGGTGGCATTTAGCCGCGGTCGAAACATCCAACGGACGAATAAAACGGTTTGGATTCATTACTACCAATAGCCTCACACAATCCTCAAACCGTTCGGTACTGCAACAGCATCTCGACAGCAAAAAACCCATTTCGATCGTGTTTGCAACGAAAGACCACCCTTGGGTTGATACAGTGGATGGAGCGTCGGTTCGTATTGCGATGAGTGTTGGTCAGTCGGGTCACGCGCAGGGCGCACTCTTCTGCATCGTGCAGGAAGCGGCGGACCCATTAGGAGACCATACAGTTCTCGGCGTCAACAATGTCGGTCGGATTCACGAGAATCTGTCAATTGGTACGGACGCAACTGATGTTAGCGGGCTCCTTGCTAATCGCACGCTTTCGTTTATGGGTATGACGCTTGTCGGCGATTTCCGCTTAAACGGTGAAGACTACAAGACGATGCTAAAATTGGATCGGCAGATTGAAGACTGCGTTAAACCTTACGTCAGTGGTCGTGAAGTTTCTCAGATTCGACAAGATCGGTTTGTAATCGATTTCTTTGGAATGGATGAAAGCAAGTGCCGGACTAAATACCCGCAGCTCTATCAACTTCTACTGAATGGTGTGAAGCCCTTACGCGACGAGAATAAGCGACAGAGTTATAAAGATCGGTGGTGGATTTTTGGCGAGCCGCGCACAGCATTGCGACTGGCCATGAAAGGGTTGCAACGCTACATCGTAACGTTGGAAACGTCCAAGCATCGTTTTTTCTCATTTGAGCCGTCAGCCGTAATACCTGACCACTCTCTTTTTGCTATTACAAGCGATGATGCGTTCGTATTGGGTGTATTGAGTTCATCCATACACCTTTGCTGGTGTTCGGTCGCCGGTTCCACACTCGAAGACCGGCCCCGTTGGCGCAATGTAACTTGCTTTGAACCCTTTCCCTTTCCCGATGCGAACGAATCGCAGCAGGCCCGCATTCGCGAGCTGGGCGAGCAGCTCGATGCGCATCGCAAACGTCAGCAAGCGTTGCATCCCACGCTGACCATGACCGGCATGTACAACGTGCTGGAAAAACTCCGCGCGGGCGAAGCACTGACCAAAAAAGAACAGACCATTCACGAGCAAGGGCTGGTCAGTGTGTTGCGGCAAATTCATGATGAGCTCGACGCCGCCGTGGCCGACGCCTACGGTTGGCCCGTCGATCTGACTGACGAAGAAATTCTCGAAAAACTGGTCGCGCTGAATCACCAGCGCGCCGAGGAAGAACGTCGCGGCATCGTCCGCTATTTGCGCCCGGAGTTTCAGAATCCGCAGGGAGTTACGCAGCAAACGATCGCGGCCGATGCGGAAACCGACGAAGACGACGAAGACAGCGCTGATGACGATGTCGACGAAACAGCGACAAAGTCGGGCAAACGCGGTAAGCGGGCGAAGCTCAAGGGAGGAAAATCAAAAGTTGCCGGCAAGCTGGCCAAACTCGCTTGGCCCAAGACGTTGGCCGAGCAAGCCGCCGCGGTGCAAGCGGCGCTAATCGCGCACGGCGCTCCGGCCGATGAAACCGTGTTGGCCAAACGGTTCACGCGGGCCAACAGCGAACGAATCGCCGAGTTGCTAGAAACATTGGCCTCGTTGGGCCGGGCGCGCGAACTGGCCGATGGGCGTTATGCGGCGATGTGATAAACGCAGACACTGAGAGTTCGAGTGCTTTACGATTTCGTTTTGACCTGCTGACTTTTGCGCAACTGCAGCACCTGCTGCAAGTTTTCTTGAGCAGGCCGAAAGTCGGGCTTGATCGATAGCGCACGCCGATAACAGCCGATCGCTTCATCCAGCTTATTCTGCCGAGCCAAAGCATTTGCCAAGTTATGATAGGCCGTGAAGTGCGCCGGTTCGAGTCGCACCACGTGAGAATAGTGCTCGATCGCCGCGGCAAGTTTCCCTTGCCCGGCCAGGCAACCGGCCAGATTCAAATGCGCGCTGACCAGTTTGGGATCGATCTGCAAAGCTGCTTGATAAGCCTGGACGGCTTCAGCAGGCAGTTGCTGCCGTTCGAGAATCAACCCGATATTCACCGGCAACAACGCGTCCTGATTGTCTTGTTGTGCTGCGGCGCGATAGTGTAGCAGTGCCTTCGACAGGTCGCCGCTGTTGGCGGCTGATTCGGCTAACCGACGATGCGCATCGGGAACCGCCGCATCGATCGTGAGGGCGTTGCGATAGCTTTCGATTGCATCATCGAGTTTCGAGAGTTGCGTCAACGCGTCGCCCAAGCGAACGTAGGCCAGGGCGTCTTGCGGATCCACCAGGATGGCTTGGCGATAAAGCTCCACCGCGCGATCGTACTGTTGCAAAGTTGCCGCGAGTTCGCCCCAATTGCGGTGCAGGTGTTCTTGCTTGGCATCGAGCCCCTCGACTAAGCGAAACTCTTGTTCGGCCATTTGATACTGACTATTTGCGGCCAAACAAACCGCGTACTTCAGATGTGCCTTGGCATCGCGAGGCGTTGCCGCAATCACAATCCGGTGCTGAGCAAGGGCCTCCTCTTTTCTACCCTGCTGCAAATACGCGGCGGCCAACAACCTGCGTGCGCCAAGGTAGCTTGGCTTGGCCTCGAGTGAGATTTGCCAATGCTCGATCGCCGCATTCCATTTTTGATCGGCAGCCAACGCCAATGCTAGGTTGTTGTGCGTTTCAGGGTGGTGAGGCTGTAACGCCAATGCCCGCTGGTAGTACTCTATCGCTTCGGGTCGGCGACCTTCACGAGCAGCCAATAGGCCGAGATTTGCAATAGCGCCGACATAATTGGGCTGAATTTTTAACGCTTGAGTAAAGTGCTGTCTTGCAGCGGTCAGGTTGCCTTGCTCCATCCGAGCCAAACCCAAGTTATTCCAGAGCTTCGCGGGACCGGGCCCAAGTTTTAGAGCGGCCATGTATGCCGCGGCGGCGCGTTCGTTGTCGCCAGTCGCGATATATGTATTGCCTACATTGTAATAGAAGTACTGTACTCCCGGCTCCAGACGCAAGGCCTCGTGATATGCGGCAAAAGCTGCCGCGTAATCCCCTTCTTCAGTAAACGCTAGGCCAAGATTGCAAAACGCACGCGCGTTACGAGGGGATTTGGTGACCACGTCGCTCCACATACGGACTTCGCTCGAATAGTCGTCGTTGCGAAGGACCGTGAGCATGGCAAAGATCATGACGACTGCTAAACCCGCGCAAAGCCCACCGGTTAGTACGACGCTGGACATCGGTCGTGAAGCATTGCTAACCATCTCAACGCCGTTAGGTCTCTCGGCTGACGTTCGAGTCGCTCTTACAGCGCCTTGCGAGTTCAGCCGTGGGTCTCTTACGGTCAATCTCTCGCTTATCCAACGCAGCGCTTTGTAGCCGGCCAACACCACACCGACGACCAAGCACGCCAATGGCAAATACATGCGATGCTCAAAGGCCAAGTCGTTGATTGGAATAATCGACGACGACGGCGATAAAATGAGGAAGAACGCCCCCGCCAAAAATCCAACGGCAGGGCGCTTGAAAACGCACCAAACTACCAGTAAAAGCAGCACCGTCATCGCGATCGTCCAGCTTAGCCACTCCGAAGTCGTTTCGGCTTTGGGCCAGGCGTAATCCAAAGTCTGCGGATACGGCACGAATGCCAATCGCAAATACCAGAAGATGACCTGCGGTTGGCTCCGCGCGTATTCAATCGGAGTTAATCCCTTAACCACCAACGCATTTCCATGCTCATCGGACCAATTGATCGGCCGTAGCGGAGCATCCGAAGTTTGCTCAGCGGCAGGTTCGGCGGTCGAGGCAACTTCGCCACTCGTTATTGTGCCAAATATTTGACCCGCCAGCGAACTGGCAACGCTCAGCAATTGCGGTAATGCCAACAACGAGACAACGATCATCACGGCGGCATAATATATCCCGCGCCGTTTAAACTGTTCAGTCCAGGATTTCGCCACGAATACGCGGTCAAACCACAGTACCAACAATGGGGCAGTGATCATCACTTCTTTGCTTCGTAGCCCAAGCGCCAAGCAAGCGATTGACATAGCAAACCAGCCCACTGATACCCTAGCGGAAGCTTGTGTAGCAAGCAAAAAACAGTACAGAGTCGCGAAACAAAACAGGCTAAATAAGGACTCGTATCGCTGCACTGTGTATGTGACCGCTTGTGTTTGCAAAGGATGGCTCGCCCAAATCGAGGCCGCAATGAATGCTAATCCCGTGGCATGTTCGCCGTAAGTATTGCGCAGCCGATCGCTGATCAAGGTCTGCCGAATTAAGCCGAACAGCAGCATCGCGCTGATTCCGTGAATGGCAATATTGGTCGCGTGATAGCCAAACACATCAATTCCATGCAGACGATGGTTCAACGCAAAGGTCCAGTTTCCAAAACCACGCATTGAGCCGAACACTTCGCCCAAGTCCGGTAGTTGCTGCTGACTCGCAACATTTTCTATCATCGGCAAATCGTCAAACAGAAATGGTGCATCGAGCGAGTTCCAATAGATTCCGACGACGACCGCCAGAATTGCGATGATTGCAACGGCGGTCAACTTGCGGTTTCCCGTTGGTGCCGTAGGAATACCGACTGCGGGAACACTAGGGCTGCTCATTTCAATGGGCTCGAATCGAGTGGTTTAATTTGAATTCGGCGTATGCTAATCGGAATGTTTTGCAGCCAATGGATGCGATCGCTCGACGAAAGACATTGCCGGTTCGTTATTGTCACTTCGTCCGAATGAAACTGATCGATTGGCAAGTTTATAG
>JAYTAU010000164.1:0-4888 GCA_043737375.1 Planctomycetia bacterium | reverse complement strand
CGCGGCTTCATGCGGTTGCGATGTCGACATGCGCCGTCCCCAAAATGCGACTGACCGCGGCCGAAAAACTAGTCCACTCGGTTCGTAGTTCCTCCAAGTAACGCCGACCCGCCGCCGTGAGTTGATAATGTTTGCGATCGCGCCCCTCGGGCGATTTCTTCCAGACCGCCCGCAGAAAGCCGCGTTTTTCGAGCCGGTGCAACGCCGGGTAGAGCGTGCCCTCTTGCGCCAGCAGTTCGCCGCGGCTGGCTTCTTGAACGGCTTTGGAAATTTCGTAGCCGTAGCTGGCGCCGCCGGAAATCAGTTCGAGCACGATCGGCTCGAGCGCGCCGCGCAGTAGTTCGGGATTGTTGGCCATGACGTGCCCGAGGGTTGTCGTAGTAGGGCAGTTGAGCGGCGCATTCATGCCCACTCAGGGCAGTGGGCATGACACCCGCCTAGATTGCACTTCATACATTGCCACGTCAGGCATGATACCTTGTGTGGCAATGCATTTCAAGAGAATGCGAACAAATAGCAATCGATCGCCGACGGCGTCGGCTCCTACAAATGCAGAGCCTTACAGTTCGGGAATTAAAAATGCGTCGGCTCGCGGCGCAACAACTCGCCGCGGCCTAGCGTGCCGACAAACTTGCCGTCGCGCACCTGGACTTCGCCGCGCACGGCGACCACATGCGGACGGCCTTCGATCGGCATTCCCTCGAACGCGCTATAGTCGACGTTGATCGAATGCGTGCGCGATGAAATCACACCACGATACTGGGGATCGTAGACGACCAAGTCGGCATCGCTACCAACGGCGATCGTGCCCTTGCGAGGGTACAAACCAAACAGCTTGGCGGCTTGCGTACCGGCTGCGTCGACAAACCGATGCAGATCAAGTCGGCCGGTCGCCACGCCGTGTGTATAGAGCAAGTTCACGCGATCTTCGAGCGACGGAATGCCATTGGGAATCTTGGTAAAGTCGTCGCGGCCCAAATCCTTTTGACCCACGAAATCGAACGGCGCATGATCCGTGGCCACGGTGCTGATCTCGCCAGTGCGGATTGCGTCCCACAATAACGGCTGATTACGTTGGTCGCGCAGCGGCGGCGACATCACGTACTTGGCCCCCTCGAAATTCGGTCGCTCGGCGTCTGTCTTATCGAGCAGTAAGTATTGAATCAAGGTTTCGACCCAGACATTCACCCCGCGCCGTCGCGCGGCAAGAGCCTGTTCCAACGCCGGGCCGCAACTGGTATGCACGATGTACACATGCGCGCCGGTCAGTTCGGCAAAGGTCATCAAGTGATGCACTCCCAAGCCCTCGACTTGTTCCGGTCGCGAGGGCTCGTGCCACTCTGGTCCTGTTTTGCCGATGTCCAGCAAATGCTGTTGTCGTTGGGCGATAAGCGTGGCGTTCTCGCAGTGTGCCGTGACGATCACACCGAGTTGCTTGGCCAACACCAGCGTGCGATAAAGCTCCTTGTCTTCGATCGCAAACGCCCCTTCGTACGCCAAGAAAACTTTGAAGGACGCAATGCCCTGTCGCACGCTTTCGCGCAGTTGCGATTCCGTTGAGTCGTCGAATCGCGTCACGCCCATGTGAAAACTGTAGTCGCACGCCGATTGCCCAACGGCCTTGGACTGCCAAAGTTCGAACGCTGCGAGCGGTTGATCATTTCGATTAGGGCAAATCATTTCGATCAATGTGGTAGTACCGCCGATCAACGCCGCGCGGCTGGCGGTCGTCCAGGTGTCCTTCGCGTGCGTTCCCATGAACGGCAAATGAATATGCACGTGCGGGTCGATGAACCCCGGAAAGACATACATGCCTGTCGCGTCAATCACTTCGGTATTGGCCGGCACGGACAGACCAGCCTCAATCGCGGCGATCGTTTCGCCGAGGCAGAGAATGTCGGCCCGATAGCGAGTTTCGGCAGTGACGATCTCGCCGTTTTTGATCAGGAGCGACATATATTTTGTGAGAGTTCTTTAGCCCCCGGTTTCGCCAGGGTACTTATCGGATTGTCGGCTCCTACCAGCTCGAAGCGCCGGCGAGTGACTTAAGAAGCCCAAACTTTACTGAGGATTGGAAACAATGGCTCGCCCGCCAGCGTAACCGCGGGCTGAATCGACAAAACAAGCGTACGCATAACCGGTCGCCGTACTAAACGCGCATCTCGACCGGGATAAACCCGGCCGCTCGCTGGGTCGCATATTCAGTCGGTGTGTTCTCTAGCGATACTATCCAATCGAGAATTCGCCAATCCATCCAACGACTGTCTGGATCAACACCCGGCCGACCGATAAAGCCCAAGTGTCCGCCGCCGTGCGTCACATGCAGATCGACCTGGCTGGGCCAATGCACCCGATCCAACAGTGCCGCCGGAATCATCGGGTCGTCCTTAGTCGCCAGTACCAACGTCGGTCGTCGGATGGCGGGGATAAACTGGCCCGAGCTACAGGTGGTGTAGTAATTTTCGGCATTGCCGAAGCCGCAAACCGGCGCGGTGTACACATCGTCAAAATCGAACAGCCGGCGAGGGCGACGCGACATCACGGTTTTGTATTCTTCCGTCAGAGAATCTTCACGCAGCTTCGCCGTTCGCAACAGGCTGTGCAAAAAGTGCTTATCGTAGAGCTTGTTCGACAGGCGGTGTAAATTGTGCGAGCAGGCCCGCAGGTCGACCGGCGGACAGACGGCCACGGCGCTATCGAGACCATAGCAACTCATTTCACCCAACTCGCCGAGCAATTTAAGAACAATGTTGCCACCGAGCGAAAACCCGATAATGGTCGCCGGCGAGTCGACTGCCAATTCAGACATAAATTGCAGCGCAGCGCGAGCGTCGTCGCTACGTCCGCTGTGATACGGAAGTCGTGCCAATCCGACACCCGCTCCGCAACCGCGCAAGTCCATTCGCAACGATCGAATCCCTCGGTCGTGCAACTTGCCGGCAATCCGCTGCATGTATCCGCTTTGATGACAGCCCGACAGTCCGTGCAGCAGCAATGCCATGCGGTCGCCGGGCTGCCAAGTGTGCGGGCAATCGTCGTGCAAGACGACTTGATCGCCATCGTCCATCGTTACGCGGTGCTGAACGGCCCGATACGGATAGGGAGCACCCGGCAGGTAAACGGCGGCCAGCGTCTGCACGTGTCCGCCTGGCAATAAGCGATGCGGGCGGAACGACGGGAATTGGGCGGAGGTTAGCATCAAAAAATGGGGGATCGAAGACTTGAGATTGCATCAATCGCATTCTGGCACACATCGCTATATTTGCTGTCGCATTGCCGCTCTATCGTAGCGCTCGAAGCGACGGTTGTCGAGTCGATAGCGGTTCATACAAGATCAAAGCCCCAGCGAGTGAATTTCGAACAGCTCGATTCACTCGCCGGCACTTCGAGCTGGTATCCGCAGCGTACTTTTTAATACGCCACTTGCAAAATGCCGAGCAGATCGTCGTGCGTCGGCTGGCGAGGATTCACACGTATAATTCGTTTAATTCCCAATGTCTTCTCGGCAAACAAGGGGAGTTGCTCCGGCTTCACACCCAAATCGCGCAACCGTTCGGCAATGCCGATCGACTGTTTGAGGTGTTCGATTGCGGAAATGGCCGCTTCGGCGGCTGCTTCAGAGGTCATGCCACGGGTATCGACTCCCAACAGTTCGGCGATCCGTGCAAATTCGATTTCGCGTCCCGGCAAATTGAAACGCATCACATACGGCAACAGCAGGCCGTTCCCTTCGCCGTGTGAGCAATGCACCGCACCGCCGATTGGGTATTCGAGCGCATGCACCAAGGCGACACCGACATTCGAGAACGCCATGCCGGCCAGGGTCGCGGCCAACGCCATACCCGTGCGCGCCTCGACATTGCTTGGTTGTTCGACGGCGTTGACCAAGTGCAGGCCGACCAAGCGGATCGCTCGCTCGGCAATGCAATCGCCTAACGGATTGCGACCTTGATAAATCGTGGTCTCGCCGGCAGGGAGTTCGAACTGCTCATTATCAACCGCAGTGAATGCCTCAATGGCATGGGTCAGTGCGTCGATGCCGCTATCGGCCGTGACTTTACGCGGGCAGCTCAATGTGAGCAGTGGATCGACTACCGCGAATCGCGGCCGCATGAAGTGACTCAGCACGCCGACTTTGATCTGGTTGACATCGTCGGTCATTACACATGAAGCACTGATCTCGCTACCAGTACCGGCCGTGGTTGGAACACAAATCACCGGTGTCACGGGGCCGGGCACACGACCGTCGCCGGCGTAATCGCGCGCTTCGCCGCCATGGGCAACGAGCACCGATAGCATTTTTGCCAGGTCCATGTTGCTGCCGCCGCCAAGACCGACGATCGCGTCGGGCCGATTGCGGGCCGCCGTCTCGACTGCGCCGGTGACGATCTTGAATGAAGGCTCAGGCTCACCGCCGTCGAAGACATTGACTACAATACCGGCAGCCGTTAGCGGGTTGCGCACGCGGTCGAGAATTCCGGCCCGCACTAACTGCGGATCGGTCACAATCAGTACGTGACCGAAAGCGTGTTGTTTGGCCAGTTCGCCTAACTGCTGGACTGCGTCGACGCCGAAGATCAGTTGCCCGGCCGAGGAAAAAGTCCAGGTGGTTCGCATTGGCAAGGAATGGGGAAATCGGAATGGAGAATGGAGAATGAGGGGCTAGAGGCTTGAGACTGGGGACCCACTTTTTTTCCGAGACTCAAGTCCCAAGTCTCGTTCCTCCCGCCCCTTACTTGGCCTTCGCCAGCAGCTCTTCCAGAAGTTTGGCCAGCAACGGCGGACTGTCGGATTTATGAATATGCTCGATGCGTGAGGCGGGCACCTTGAGCTTTTCCAAAGCCGCGACCACCGTCTTCCACCGTTTTTCGCGGGCCTTGCCTTCGGC
>JAYTAU010000163.1:0-4889 GCA_043737375.1 Planctomycetia bacterium | reverse complement strand
CGACGGTGGAGTCGTCGCTCGGCAATCTTGTTCGCCCTGCGAGCAGCGAGCCATGGCGTTACGGCTCAGTGTTTACTTCGCCCAGATTTTTCCGTACTCTACTCACTGCGTCGCATGTCTCTCAGCGACCCGGCTTTGACTTTCTTACCTTGTCCTTCGTACTTCTTTCTTCTTTCGCTATGGAATTCGAAGAGCGACTACAGCGCGCCGTTCAGCGCGGCTCGCAAGCCGCCGAGGCGCAAAAGCAAGCCGCCCGCACGCAGGCGCTCAACGAAGAACAATTTCGCCGCTTGCATTCGCAATATCGGCTTGAGCTTTCCGAGCATGTCGAACGCTGTATCGCCAAGCTGCCGGGCTACTTACCTGGTTTCCAATACGAAAATGTCGCCAGCGATCGCGGCTGGGGCGCGGCGGTGAATCGAGACGACGCCGATTTTTCGGGCGGACGACGCGGCAGCGTATTCAGCCGGCTCGAAATCGTCGTGCGGCCCTATAGCAGTGCTCACGTACTGGATCTCTCGGCGCGCGGCACCATTCGCAACAAAGAGATTTTCAATCGCTCGCACTACCAATTGCTGCAAGAAGTCGCACTGGAGCGCTTCATCGAACTGGTCGATGCCTGGTCGCTGGAATTTGCCGAACTCTATTCGGCCCGTGGTTAAGTCAGACGGAATTTATTCCATCTTTGAGCTTCGACGGTCGCCTGCCGTCGATCGGCGATACTATCGCCGGCTCTACAGGTTTAGGCGAAGCGCGAATCCGGAATAAATTCCGGCTCACGGGTTAAATCTTCGCATCGATTGCGGAATCTCTTATCGCCGTGCTAGCGCTCGATTGTAACTAGCGTAAAAATTTCATTGCTTTCCGGTCCCGCCGAGGGGTATATTCAGCGGTGTCTCAACCTGTCATATCAACCGTTCTGGTCAAATTCGGGAGAGGCTAATCATGCGCGAGTATTATGGTTGGAAATCGGCCTGCGGTCTGTTGGCCGTTGCGGGCTTGCTGTCATGCTCCATCGTCGTTGTGAGCGCCAAAGATCGGCCTGCCGATCCGCCGAAAAAATCAGCCGCCGAAAGCACTCAAGAAAAAGCAGCGATCAACACAGTTGCCCAGGCAACTCTAGAGACATCAACTCCCGAGAAGACCGCCAAGCCCGACGGGCGCGAACTGTTCACCCGCGAGTGGCTTCCCAAAGACAGTCGCGCGCATGGCGGCGACGGTCTCGGTCCGGTGTTCAATGACACATCTTGCGTGGCTTGTCATAATCAAGGGGGTGCGGGCGGTGCCGGTCCGGCGAGCAAAAATGTCGATATCGTTACCGCGTTTTCCAACGGCTTCAATCAACAGCAGCATGGGTTTGTGCGATCGAATTCCGTTCCCGAGGCGATGTTCAGTGCGCTGTTCGGCGGCTTTGGAATCGACCACGGCGTGCAGCCCGTCGCACCGCAATCGACCGCTCAGAATCCGACCGCCCTCAACGAAGCCGACAAAAAAGCACTGGTCAAAAAAGAGCGTGAAGCGCTCACCAAAATTCATCCCGGCTTTTTGTCGGCGCGCAGCGTTGTGCTGCACAAGTCCGGTATTGACGACAAGTACGCCTCGTGGCGCGGACAGATGCAAGGGCAAGGGCATTTGTTTGGCCATAACCCGTTTGCAATGGAGCCGACCTTGCAGCATGGCCACGTTCCGGCCGCATTCGAACAGGAGTTAGAGCAGCCTGCTGTTGTTGAAGCTGTCGTCGAAGCTGCGGCTGATTTGCCAACGGCCGACGCGGAAGTGGTCAGCGCGATTGGCGTAGATGCTGCCGTTGCCGATGTGGCGACCCTGAATCAGGTAGGCTTGGTCACTGTTGAATCGACCAAAGCTCAGCAGATGATCCAACAACATCGCAACCAACTCCAACATTTCACTGGTTTCGGTCAAGGAACCCAAGGCACTATCGGCAACTTTACGTTCCTCGGCTCGCAGCGCAATCCCACCGCGCTGTTCGGTGCCGGCGCGATCGACGCCGTGCCCGAAGAAGTCATTCGCGAAAACGCCAAACGCAAACATGCCGACTTCCCCGAGATCGCGGGTCGTGTGTCGAAGCTCAAGGATGGTCGGATCGGTCGCTTCGGCTGGAAAAACCAGACCGCCAGTTTAAAGGATTTTGCCGTCACGGCATGTGCCGTCGAACTCGGTCTCGATGTTCCCGGCCATGCCCAAGCCGGCGTGCCTCACGATAGCAAATACAAATCGACCGGCCATGACATGAACAAGGCCGAGGTTGAAGCGTTGGTCAAGTATTTGCGCGATCTGCCCGTGCCCGAGCAAATCAAGCCCACCAGCAAACAGCAGGGGGAGTATCTGTCGGCCGGGGCGAAGCATTTCGCGAGCGTCGGCTGTATCGCCTGCCATACCCAGGATCTCGGTCCTGCCAAAGGCGTTTATAGCGACTTGCTGATACACGACATGGGACAAGACCTGGGCGACACCGGCGCGTATGGCATCTTCATTCCCAACTCTCCGGAAGAAGGAGCGGATGAGCCGTTGCCGAGTCTGGCGTCGTCGCAACCGCGCGGCAACGGCAAGCCGACCGCCGCCGAACTCGCCAAGACGATCGGCGCGCTGCGACAAGAATGGCGCACACCGCCGCTCTGGGGCGTACGCGACTCCGGTCCGTACCTGCACGACGGTCGTGCCGACACGCTCGAACAAGCGATCGCTTTGCATGGCGGTACAGCAGCGCGATCGTCGCAGAAGTTCTTTGAGCTGAAACGAGAAGAACAAATGCAGGTGCTGTCGTTTCTCCGATCGCTCTCCGCGCCCGACCAGCCGCAATTGGCCGGAAAGTAACGCTCGACCACGAACCGGCAGAGGTAACCACGAAATACACGAAATACACGGAAGACACGGAAGACACGGAAGACACGAAAAAAGGAAGTTGGAAATTGGACGTACTGAGTGAGCAATTTTGAATAATTAGCTCTACTCCACACTTCCAACTCCGCATTCCGCACTACTTGCTCCCTTTCGTGTCGTTCGTGTCGTTCGTGTGTTTCGTGGTTCACGCCCTCTCCATGCCTCAGTGTCTCCGTGGTAGAATTTCTGGATGCAAAAACTTTCTGCCCAAACGCTTTTTCTCGCCGGAGTTGTCGTCGTCGGCGCGGTGGCGATCGGCTACCTGATTCTGAGCGAGTCCAACGGCCTGGCCGATAATCCAGCGGCTCGATCGGACGCTCCCGCCGCGCGATCGGACGGTCCCGCCGCGCGGCCTTCGAAGCTGGCTCTAAAAGATATCCCTTTCGACGGGTCGCAGGCCTACGAGTATCTAAAAGAGATTTGCGCCATCGGCCCGCGTGTCAGTGGTTCGACCGGCATGACGCGGCAGCAGAAAATGCTGACCGAACATTTCCAGAAAGCCGGCGGCAAAGTGCAGCGGCAAGAGTTCAAGGTCCGTCATCCGAATACCGGCGCGGCCGTCGAGATGGCCAACTTGGTCATCCAGTGGCACCCCGAACGCAAAGAACGCATTTTACTGTGCGCTCATTACGACACACGCCCTTTTCCCGATCAAGATCGCCGCAATCCGCGCGGGCGGTTTATCGGGGCTAACGACGGAGCCAGCGGCGTGGCAGTACTCATGGAACTGGCTCGTCACATGCCGAAGTTCGACAGCCTGCTGGGGGTCGATTTCGTGCTGTTCGATGGTGAGGAATTGGTCTACAAAGACGGTGATCCTTATTTCTACGGGTCCGAGCGATTCGCGACCAACTATGTCAAAGATCCGCCGGCGCACAAGTACCGTTGGGGCGTGCTGCTGGACATGGTCGGCGACAAAGACTTGCGATTACTCAAAGAAGGGCACAGCGTGGAGTGGGAGGACACGCGACCACTGGTTGATGACATTTGGCAAGTGGCGGCAAGTCTCGGGGTACGCGAGTTCGTGCCCGATGTGGGGACGAAAGTACTAGACGACCACACCAAACTACACGACATCGGCAAGATTCCCTGCATCGACATCATCGACTTCGAATACCCGGCCTGGCATACCGAGCAAGACGTGCCCGGCAATTGTTCGGCCTTGTCGCTGGGCAAGGTCGGTTGGGTGGTCCACGAATGGCTCAAGCGGCTGAAATAAAACTTGGCCGCGCCACTGCGTTGCTGCCTAGTACAGCGTTAGACCGGCCTTGACGAGTAACCGATCTCGTGAGAGATCGGAAAGCCCGTTTGATGATCGTCTTTCCCGGCGCGCCCGAGGTCTAACGACCTCGGCTACAGAAATTCTACCCGTCATGGGAAAGTTGACGCACTACTAGCCCCGAGTTTTGCCCTCAAGTACGATGGCAGCGCAGTCGTAATGTCGCTGATCGAGCAGCGAATCGCGGTGTTCGTTTCTTTTTGACAAAGCATTCAGCTTTGGCCGCTTGGATTACAAGCATGAAATTTCAATTACCTTTGCGATGTGCTGCCTGGTTCGTTTGCTGGATCTTGGCCAGTCCATTTGCATTAGCGCAAACACCTTATCCGGCGTTTCATGATGCCACGTCCGCCGGGCCCGACTTTGCCGTGCAGGGCGAGTACCTGGGTGACATTCATGCCGAGACGCGTTCCGCCAAAAAAATCAAAGCCACCAAAGCCGGAGTGCAAATCATCGCCACGGGCAAGGGGCAGTTCGACGCCGTTCTCTACACCGGCGGGCTGCCGGGTGCCGGCTGGCATCGAGGCGATGACAAAGAGTTTGCCTTAGGGGAATTGGCCGGCGACGCGACAAAGTTCAGCGGTCGCGAATGGAGCGGCATGCTGAAAGACAATGTCTTGACGATCAAGTTAAAAGACGGATCGCCGTTTGGCGAGTTCCGCAAGACCGAACGCAGCAGTCCCACAGTGGGCGCTAAACCGCCGGAAGG
>JAYTAU010000162.1:0-11882 GCA_043737375.1 Planctomycetia bacterium | reverse complement strand
CGGTGCCCATGCGAGCGCCGATGCTGCCGCCGATCGAAGCGAACGACGATTGACCCTCACGGCGAAGGTACTCGGTCGAATCCTGAAAGACCGTGTTGAAAACGTTGAACGCGGCATCAGCGGTGCCAAGCGAAATGGCAGTGCCGACCGTCGTTTCGATCTTCGCGGCCAACACGCGCTTGCGGCGCAATAGTGGCATGGTTCATAAACCTTCACTCCGATCAAGGTTCATGCTGTAGTAAAAAGCCGGGGGGTCAGTGGCCACATCACCCCCAGCCGATCGGATTCTCCTGCGCTATCTCACGGTGTAAGGGTCGTATTCGGAATGGCGGAAATGAACATTCAACCGCAACGCCACACCTTCAACCGTGCCGTCGTCATTGCTGAATCGTGTCGACTGGTCGCCCATCATGGAGTTGAACGCGAGCGAGTCCCAATGATGCCAAGTCGCATTCGGTGTCGTGATGCACTTTTGCACGTCGGCCTCGAACTGATTCACAAGCTGGTCGATCGGCGTCTCGTCGCTCTCACTCTGTCGCACGATCAATAAAATGTCGAAAGGCTGATCCCAGGCGATGGCAGGCGGGTTGCCGTCGTAGTCTGATTCCTTGATTCGCGTTTTGTCGTCCTGGACAATCACCGCGTCTAAGTGCCCAAAGTTTTCAAGCGACCAGTTTTGTTTCGGTCGTGAGACCCTGCCGATGTCGAGCGAGTAGCCAGCCGTTTTCGTCACACCGCCGATGCGGGTCACGATGGCTTGGGAAATTCGCTCGAGGACCGGGTACGACACGATTAAATCTTTCCGCTATGTTTCAACAGTAGGAATCGAATCCGTTGATCCAGCTTCTTGTTGAACTCCGCTTGGCTCGATTTCTGTTGTGCTTTGTCGAGTCCCGCCTTGACTGCCACACCGCCCGGCGATGGTCCTTCGAGCTTGGTAATCGGCAGTCGTTTCTTGCCGACACGCCGAAATACTTGTCCGCCAAGTCGCGGTATCTTCGGGCCAAAAGCGTCTGTGATTTTCTTGCGTGTGCCGCCCTTCTCGATCTTGTAGCTCACGCCTTTTTTCTTGCTTTGACTGGCCCCGAAATACTTCAATCCCAGTCGAGCCGACTCGCTCAAATGCAACTTGCCGTCGAGCTTGTTCGGTCGGGCTTTGACGATCGTGATATGCCGGTCGATGTCCTTCTTCTTGATGTTGACCTTGTCGCGAATCCGCTTGGACAATTCCGTCTTGGCACTCTTGAGCGTGTCGTTGATCGCACCGCTTAGCGCCTTCGGCACACCGCCTTTGATGTTGGCCAGCATGGCTCTGGCTTTGCCGTCATCGATGACAATTGCCAAGTCCATTTACTTGACCTCGATATAGGTCAGCCCGCCTTTGACAATCGGCGTGCCGCTTGTATGCCGAGCCTCGACTGTGCCGCCTTTGCGAATCTCGTATTCAATCACGTCGCCGTTATCGACTTCACTCGCCAAGATGCCTGTCGTTGCGTGATTCAACGCCTTGATGACGACCGACGGCGCAATGCCTTTCGGTAATTCGGCGTGACGCTGCAACGGTTCGCGCACGACGATAGCGGTGATATCTCGCCGCCTGCCGTTGCGCGGGCAATACACCACGCTCTCGCCGAATTGGTCGAGGAGTGCGGGCGCAGCCTCTTGGAATAGCGTGTCAAATACGGTCATGGATTACACGTCGAACGAAGTGAAGCCCAAATCCATGACAGTGAAGTTGCCTGGGCTATCGTCAGCGGTCTTCTCCATGTGTGCCAACAACTTGAGCGGACCAGCCACGCCGGCCAGCGTCATCGTCACAGCCGATCCGGTTGTGCCGTCGCCTACTCGCAATCCGTTGATGTAGCACTTGATGTCCGACCAACTCCGTAAATCCCAAGTCACTAGAAACGGCGTGCCGACCACAGCCGAAATCGTGGTGCTGGTGGCCGCCACTTCGGCCGCCGCGTTGTCGGACTCGATATTGAGAGTCAGCGCCGCGCCGTCCGTATGCAAGAACAGCGAACTGGTAATCGTGTCGGCGTTCGTGGCGTGGCTTTCGTTCGCCAAACCTACGTTGAAGTCGAACGCAGCGTTGTCGCCGTTGAGGTTGATGCAAACTAACGCTTGCAGCACGCCTGGGGTCGAGGTCGCAATCGCATTCGTCGAAAGCGCGTCGAACTTCTCGGCTTCGGCAGCAGTGTCGAATGCCATGCTTACGCCGTTGCCGTGCCCGAACATCATGCCTTGTGGATTCGCAGTAATCGCCGGAATCGGCACTGCCCAGAATCCATCGGACAAAGCCAGCGTGTAAGCGGGCTTCGCATTCAAATTCACCTTGACCGTAGTCGCGGTGTACGTTGCATCATCAACGACGGTGCCCAAAAAGAAGTCGGTGCTACCGCCATGCAACAAATTGCACTTACTGGCCGACGTATCCCAAAACACCTTGTTGCTGACAAGCATCGTTTGCGTGATGCTTTTCAACACCGAGACAATCCCGCGTACCTGGACTGCGCCTAAAGCGCCGGCCGCAATCGCATCGACAGCCACACCAGCACGGCCATCCTTGAGTTGGATCACTTCGCCAGCAGCAACGGCTGCGGTCGGAGTCCAGTCGATGATGTAACCATCTTGTACGTAGTTCGCTTCTGCCATGATTCATTTTCCTTACTTTTGAGAATTGGTTTTGGCCGGAAGCGGTGTTGCTTCCGGTTCGGGTTTCTTGATCGTTACCGGCTGGCTATTAGTAATTGCGGTATCGTGTTCCGCCACGGCTTGAATCGTGATCGGCGATTCGTCGCAAGCCACGGCCAGTCCACGCCTAATCAAGCGGCTGGCCGTGGTCTCTGAAACTTCATGCACGCCTTCGGTCAATGCGTCTTCTGCAAATTCCGCATAGCCGAGATTGATCAACACGTTTACAAGCATTAAGCAGCTCCCTTGCTCTTGACTGCGGACAGATATTCGCTCTTGTCACAACCGAAGTCGTGATAACCACGGAACTGAATGCCGAGCGTATCGAAGTCCGCGTCGGTGCTTTCCACGGTCGGCGTCTGCTGACCATTCAGGAACGTCACCAGCATCGGCTTCATGTCCGTGCCGATCAGATACCAGGCCGTTGTCGAGTAGCCAGTGAATGCCGACTCGCTCAAGCGGTTCTGCACCACCGGGCGATAACGATTGGCGTAGATGTTCGCGGTACTAGAACCCACTGCGCCTAAATTCTGGTTGCGGTACAACACTTCGGCGATGTTTTCCAACTCCGGCGGCACCAGCAGGACGGACGGCACGAAGCCGTTGCCAACCCGCTTGGTCCCATCGGCACTCGGCGAAGTCATCGTGCGACAAGCCTTTACGCCCAACGCCAAACCAACGCCGTCGGTGCCCAGGTTCGTGGTGTTGCCGCTGATGTAGTTCGTCAACGCGCTCGTGAAGAATGCCGAGTTGTCCATGAACGCTGTCCAAAACACGTTGTTGAACTTCTTGGCCGCACCCCGGCCCAATCGCGCACGAATGTCATCGAACGCGCCTAGGTCGTCGTTGATGATCTGCGTGCGGGTTAGCCCCAGCATCTTGCCGTAGGTCTTCGCCTTGGCTGTGTACATTTCCTCGCCAAGCGTTCCGTGCTTGATCTCGCCGCCGCTGCCGACTTCCTCATATTCGAGGCTGTCAAGCATCCGGTAGTAATTTTGCGTGTAGAAGTTCGACACGCTTTTGACTTGCGAAACTTCTTTCCAGGTCGGGTCTTCTTCCATGTAGCCGGCTAGGATTTGCTTGTTGGCTACGTTGCCGAGAATGTTCGGCAAGGTAGCTGCGGAGAAACCGAGCCGCGCCTCCGTGCCCTCCGAAAAACAAGCACGCAACACCGATCGCAAGTTGCCGGTTGTGATCCGTTCACCGGCCCGGCAGCGATAGCCGCCTGCCGCCGCGTGCTGCATCAGCACTTGCTGTAGGCTGATGTGCCGCAAGCCAGAGCGATCCACGGCGTCCAGGACTTGTTCGCTGTAGTGCTTCTCGATGTTCGGCAATCCTGAAGCCAAGCACAGTGCCGCCTCGATCACCTTGGGGTTGTCCTTGGCCTTTTCGTCAATGCGATTGCTGATGGTCCCGGCGGTAATACGGCCAAGCGTCACCAACTCCAGCTTGAAGTCTCGCACGTCAGTGTTGCCATCGGCCGCCGTTTGGGTCAGTCGTTCGATGTCGTCACGATAGAGCGGATTTTCGGCCATCATCTTGAGGCCGAATTCCTCGATCTCGCTGCGGCGCTCTTGCTTAGCCTTAAGTTGGGCCGCTTGCTGCGCGAATGCTGAACTGGCCGCAGCGGGTTGCGGTTTGTGAACCGCATCGAAAGCCTCCTGGAGCTTGGCCTTCACTTCATTGGTCGCCACTTCCAAATCCACCCCCAGCGATGCCGCAAACTTCTCGAACTCGTTCATGGTTTTTCCTTCTGCGGCAGTTGCCGCGATGGTCACGTTGTTGCCTTCGTCCGCACCACGCGAAACGAAGGCGAGCGCCGTCAGCACGCTCTTACCGAAGATGTAAAGCGGCCCGCTGACGGTGCGGCCGTTAACCGTTTCTGTTTTGCCGGCCGCCAACTTGCGCGGCCTGGTAAGCTGCCCTTCGATCGAAACTTCCCACTCGTAACCACCCGCCGCACTGTGAGCGACTTCATCACGATGCGCCGTGGCTGCCGAAAGCAGCCCAGCGACCTTCACTTCCTTGCCGTCGTTCACCACGCTAGTTGCATGGCCGACGCGCTGTTCGGTTCTGTGATCCAAATTGGCTTTGACGCTGCGTGTTTGCGTCATACCGCTCAGGTCAATGATGTAGTCGTGGCTCAATATCGGCGTGGCTGTCGCGCCGCTGACGATACTGCCGCTGTATGCGGTCGCGGCGAACATTGGCGCACCGGTCGCTCCTTCTGCGCTGGCCGTGATTGTGACCGGCGCGGAAGCGGCAACCATCTTCACGCTAGTAGGCGCAGCGAGCATTGCCTTACGTGGTTTCGACTGGCTCATCTTCTTCCTCGATTGCTGGTTCAGGTTCACTGGTAGGCAAACCGGGGGTTTGTAATCCCAGAATTTGCGCGACGTATTGAATCGCATGGGCCGGTGTGTTTTTCAACGTGACGATGTTGCGGGCCTTCTCGACCGTTTCATCCGTCAATTCTCCGAACATGTCTTCCGCCATAATCGAAAGCTGATCCTCCAAGTCCTGCCCTTGATCGGAGAATGCTTGCCGCAATGTGATCGTGCTGTTTTTTAGCTTGGTATCGACGGCGTTCGCCTCTTGCACCGCGTCGATAACCGGATGCGTCGGCCAGTCCCATTGGTGATTCGGAATAATGTCGCGCCGCCCGCTGGTAATCACCCATTCGCCGAACCAAGCCGAGAACAGAGGATCGAGAACTAGGTCGTTGCAGTCTTCACGTTCGACATTCAGCGCCGCTCGATAGCAAAGCGTGTCGAGTTTTCCAGACGCAAAGCTGTACGTCGAACTGTCGCACGCCGCAGCGTTGTAGGGCATCGACAACGGGCGAGCCTGTTCGCTGACCTGTGCGCGATTGAAGTCGTTGTATTGAGCATTAGGGCTGTCGGAACTTAGCTGGAACGGCTCGACATTGTTGGGAAGCGCCGTCATCATTCGCTTTTCGATGTCGAACGTACTCATCGACGCAACGCTGTCTAGCTGGTCCGGTTGGTATTGCGTTTTCAAAAACAGCGTGAAGTCGGCTTGCGTTTCTGCTTTGGCGACCGTGGCTTCGCGGAAGCGGCGCGAAGCGGCGCCAACATTCAGCGAGCTGGTTAAATCAGGAATTCCGCGATGCGATCCGGCCCGCCGCAACTTGAACCAATGCAACACGTCCCGAGCGGGCACCCGTACCGGGGCGTTAACCTCTGAATAACTACTAGCCGGATGCGCTGGCAGGATGTCGTACCAGATTGGGTTTTGGTTTTCGTCCAGCTTCATTCCGTCGGCATAGGTCGGATCGTCGTATGGGAGAATCGGCGTCTGGCACTGTTCGGCCTCAATCACAACCAAGTCGAGTTGCACGCGGCCCCGGATGTTCGGGTTGGTTTGCAGGATCGCGAACGTCTCGCCGTCACCCGTGCGGGCATGGGCCATGCACCACAGCTTGCGGCGAAAATGCACAGACTGGCACCACTTGTAAAACTCGCGTTCGACAAGCTGATTGAATTCACGATTTCCAGTCAGCATTCGCAACGTCGGGCCGACTCCGACCAGCATGTTGCAATGCGTCGAAACGATTCCGGCATAGTAGGGATTCGAGCCAACTTCGTAACGCGAGCGGGCAGTTAGCTTGGCCCGCACGGCGCGGCTGTTGGCGGTGTCCGCATCCTTGCTGTCGGCATTCGCCCAGTATCGAGAATGCTCCGTGCTGCTGCTCGCGCCGTCGTAGCTTTGCCGCGCACGTTGGACCCGTTGCGGCTGTGCGTCGGTGCGCATGGAAAATAATTCCTGCCGCACACGATCTGCTTTCGCGTAGCTAATGACTTCGCCGGTGAGCGGATGCATGCGAGTTGCCAAGTCTTAACCACCTCCGGGCGGAATAAACTTGGTGAACCGCAAACCGAAATGCGGCTGCGTGACCGCCACATCCATAGCGGCCTTGTCCTCCAGGTACTTCGCCGCTGCAATCAACTCGGCTAGCGAGTAATGATTGACGGTGTGGCCCTCGGCAGTCATGGACTGCGGAAGTGCGGAACGCTCAAGAATTTCGTCGGTAATGGCCATATCCCAATACTAGGGAATGACGCACACTTTCAGGCCGAGAAAGCGGTGTAGATAAAGAGGCTGGGGCTATATGTGGCCCCAGTTATTCAGAGTCGGTATACCCCATTTGATTTCGGTGGCACGTATCGATTTTTGTAGCCGCTCAACAAACAGCGATTTGTCTAAGAGGTTGTCGCCAATTGGCCCGATCGATTTACCATACACGTCGTCGTTAATTTTATAGGTCATGTGTACGCTATCGTCGTGCGCGCAGTATTCAAAGTCCAATAGCGGCATGGCCATTTACTCCGACGTGACAATCGTTTCCCTTGTCCAAACCTTCTTTCCGCACTTTCGGCACTCGCGCACACGCTTAATCGAGTCGCGACCGTCGCGGGTTTTCGTGACCCAATACGAATCGCTGCCGCAATGCGAACAGACAAAGCCAGCAGACTTCTGCGCCTGCTGGGATAACTCCTGCAATGTCGGCCGTCTCTCATCCATGAGGGTTGCATTCATTAAGACGCTCGCCGGGCACGTTCCGCCATCTGCCGTAAGGTAAGTCGTTGTGCCTCTGGCTTGCGTTGTCCGACGATACTCATCCCGCGCATGTCGGCCGCAATCGTCGCCATCACCGTGGCATCAAGCCAGTGGTTTTCTTTATGCTGCTTGACCCACTGTTTTTTGTAACCCTTGCCTTGCACGAATTCCTCGGTCCAAACTTCGGAACAAATCGAACGAGCAAACTTACTGTGATCGTTCGCGGCCACCGGCTTGAACAACGCAATGCTACCCGGACGATTTTGCTTGTCTTCGTTCTGCGTCGGCGTCAGGAATCGTTCATGCAAAAAGTGCTTCCACTTATCAGCGTCAAATCCATGCAACCAGATATGCGCGTTGCCGCCCTCTTGTTTTGAGATATGCCAGCCGTTGCCGATCTTCTTTGTCGGTGCCACCTTGCCGATGTGGAACGGCGAACTACCGCGACCGTCGCCGTAACCCTTGCTCGCCACGAATGGCTTGCCGCACTGACGCACGAATTCATAAACCGCGCCTTGCGTGTTGCCGTCACCCGAATCGACGAAACACAAATCAATGTCAACAACTTCGCCGTCGCTGCGTAAGTACGGTTCCTCGATCCACTGTTGCCGTAGGTTCACAAGCGTCAAAAGAATCGCCCGCTCAATGGCGACTTTGTTCTTGTCCTCGATCGAAGTGCCAAGCACGTCGGCCCAGCCGTAATCGACCACGTACCCCACGCCGTTGAGCGTCCAGGCCATCACGCACCAATAGCAGCGGTGCTTGCCAATGTCGATGGCCGCCGTCAAGAACGTGCCCGCTGGAACTAAGCCGCGCGAGTATTCACTGAGCCGCGAAGCAACCAACGTCGCATTGATACCGCTCTCTTGCGGGCCGGATTCTTCAGGCGGGTCGTTCTGGTATTCGGTCGCAAAGTTTTCAGGTTTAATCCGCGCGATGATGTTGTAGCACGCCTGTAATGTCGAATGCTCTTTGCCGACAATGAACCTTGCCGGGTTGCTCACCACCGCGCCACGATCCATTTCGGCACGGTTCGCCAGATAGAACTCGGTCGCCTTCAGTCCGTCGGGATCTTCGCGGGTCTCTTGACCCGCTAGCAGTGTATGGACGTACTGTTCCCACAAGTCCTCTCGTTCAGGCTTGGCCTTGAGCATCGCATAACGCTGGCCACCCCAGCTTGGTTTCTGTCGCGGGTCGGTGAACTCGGCAGCCAAACAAGTTTTGTTTTGCAGCGTGCAAAGCATCAGCCGACCAAGCTGCTTACCTTGACCACCCAGACCGGCAATGTCTCGGTCAATCGTTTGCCGACGCACACCAACTTGGTAATCGCTTGATGCACTCTCCCGCGTCTCGGGGTCGTCGATCAACACGAAGTCCGGCCGCAACGAGTGGTAGCGAATGCCACGAATCGCCGCGTCTAACCCGCGCGTCATCAGTACGCCGCCGCTACACTTGCTGCCGCGCACGGTCGGCAGTACCGCGATATTGGCCGACCATTCCAAATGGGTCCGCTCGCCTTCGACGGTCTGCATGTTGGCCCGCTGCGGCGCACCTTCCAAGGCACGGATCGGTACGCAGACCTCTGGGTAATCCTCACACAGCAAATCGTTGAACTCGACTTCGTACTTGATGTTGTCCAAGATGCGACCAGCATCCGGCCCAGTGGCAGCAACGATCAGCGGAAAGCGTAGCACGCCTTGAATCCACAGCAGCAGTATCACGCATTCGGCAATCGTAGTCTTACCCTCTCCGCGTGGCGCAGCAACGGCCTTGTCGCCGCCGCTCCTGGCACGGTACAGAATCTCTTGGATGATCTCGGTCTGGTCGGCGGTAAACGGGTTGGTGAACTTGTGCGGAAAGTAGGTCCGTAGTGCTAGGAAAATATCCCATTCGCAAAGCTGTCGGCGCTCGGGGTCTTTGCAAGGCGGGACGACAATATCCCGTTCGGCCTTGCGCTTGCGGTCCATCAAGCGGGCTTGTGCTGTCCGCTCGGATACCGGCCCGGCTAACTTCTTGGCTTGTCGCACCAAGCCGTCCAGGTGTTTCTTTTTCTCCAGCAGTTCGTTGAGTTTGACGACCATTCAAACGTGCGTTTGATTCCGCAATAAATTCTCCCGACACGACTGTTGCCGGTCGCTATAATCGCGTGCATGAAAGCTCTCTCTGTACGACAACCGTGGGCCTCGCTGATTGCGAGCGGGCAAAAGACCATTGAGGTCCGTTCGCGCCGCACGCACTTTCGCGGGCCGCTGCTCATTTGTGCCAGTCGCCATGTCGCAGACCATGACGACCTTCCTCGTGGTGTGGCGGTGTGTGTGGTTAATCTGGTGGATTGCCGTCCGTTAAGGCCACGTTCGGATCGGCAGGCCGCTTGCTTTTTAGGTGAGTCCGATCACTACGCTTGGGTTTTGGATTCAGCCACGCTGGTCGAGGCTTTCGCTGTGGTTGGTCAACTGGGTTTGTTCGAGGTCGAAATCTAAATCGAACCACACTGCGACCCAGTGAATGCGAATTAACGCCACGCTTGGCGAATACTTTCTGGCCGTTGACCAAGCTATAGCCGCCTGCCTGCTTGCAGCCGGTGGTGTTGATAGCCTGACAACTCCATTCGGGCGATTTGGATAGTGAGGCAATCATGGCGGGTTGCCCGGTTGTAATTCCGACATGCTTAGCGCCCTCGTCGATTAGCTGCTGAGATATCGAGGCCAGTATTTTTCTGCCGATGCCGATGCCTTGATAGTCGGGCAGCACGACCACGCGGCTGATCCGGTGATAACCCGGAAAGCCCCAACTGTTAAGCACTGCCACCATTGCGACAGGTTCTTGTTCCCAAGTGGCGATAAAGCATCGCACCTGCCGGTTGATTTTGTTGTTCATATAGTGATGCGGTCCAAACACTCGCCACGCTTCACGGTCGCAACGAAAGACCTCAAGCCGAATGTCAGGTCGCCGAAGTCGCCCCCTTGCCAATTGTGCGGTGCCCATGTCGAGCACCCAATCGGCTTCTAGCCATTCGGCAACATCGTAATGACACGTGACGGCCACGAACTTGCGGGGCTGTTGGCGGCGAATTGCCTTGCTGATCGCCGCGCTGCCGATCTTGGCGACGGTGCGATCGACCACGCTGGTGAATTCATCGAAGGCCACTAACGGCGAATCGCTCATTAGCACTTGGGCTAATTCGCACCGAAACTTCTCTCCGTTAGACAACACGCGGTACGGCTTGACCCACGACGGCGGCGAACTGAATCCAACGGAGGATAGCGCTTGTGAAATATCTCGAACGCTGTGTTCTCCGAAACAATCAATCACAGCCTTTTTCTCTGGCCATTTTTCCCCCTCATGTAAGCACTCACCGAATGCATGCCTGGCGATTGTGCTTTTTCCCGACCCACTAGGGCCGACAATGACACCCACCTGCCAATCTTCGTCTGGCCCCGGCACCTCAACCGAGAATCGCCGTTCGGCTTTCTTGGACAATGCAACGTCAAACATGCCTGCCAACTGACTGACTCGAAACGAGTCGTACACGGGGCATTGAACTAGAGCGTCAATAGTCGGCATCGGTAGCCCTCCGCAATCATCTGGTCATACACCAGCTTTTGGGTTGCCTCGTCCTTACATTCGACGGCAACTTGATAGAACCCTTCCGCCGCTAGCGGCTTATCAACCTCAGCTTCGCTTTGTTTGTCCTGGTACAACCCGGCTTCCTCCGCCAGTTCCGCCATCATTTGCTGCAACGCTTCACTGCCCGTATCAATCTCCCGCAATAGTTCGTCTAGCTTCGTCGAGTCCGCCTCGGCCATCGCCGCCAACGGGTCCAAGCTAACCAGTAGCTTCGCCGCCTCCGCTTCGTCCACGTCGAGGATCAGGACCGGCACCATTTGGTCGGGCGTGGTCTCGGCACGTAAATGCCCGTCAATCAATTCCAAACTACCGCCCGGTAGCTCACGGGCCAGCAATGCGTCTGCGTAGCCCACTTCAGCCAACACGCCCTGCAATGCGGCTTTCTGTGCGGCTGGATGGGTACGCCAGTTTTTCGGATTGGCCAATAGCTCGCTGGCTTTCACGCGGCGAAGCTCTTTGATGCGGTCACGTATTTGCAACTCAATTGCTCCTAACTAACTGTGTCTATGAATTCCGCGGCTTCTTGCTACCGCATAGGACCAAAACGGCCCGGAAGTACCTATGACATTTTGGCAGTGCCATTGTGGCATGTTGTTACACCATAAGGACTTACGCGCATCAATCCCCCAGTGTCGCCTCAACCTCACCATCGAAGATGACCTTCAGCACGTCTGCATTCGTCATCGTGAACGTGTACTCGATCCAACAGTTATCGGTGGCCCTTGGGAACGCACTGGTGGCAGGGACCGTATGCGTGAAGTTGCGCCCCGTTTGGTCTTTGGTCCAAGGTGCCGTGGTCAGCAGCGTATCGCTTACCACGCTCGCTATAGTGAGTGTGGCTGAGTAGTCAGGTGTCGCTGTGCTGGTATCACGGTCGAACACCTTGCAGGTAATGCTCGATACGGTTGCTTGGGTGATCGCAGCACCGGCAGCGCCTACTATGCGAGCCATGCAGACTAGGCTCGCATCTTCCCATACGG
>JAYTAU010000161.1:0-4894 GCA_043737375.1 Planctomycetia bacterium | reverse complement strand
GAGGCAGGCCTGCCGAGCGAGGGCCGCTGTGACATTGAAATGGATTCCCCCGAGACTGGACCTATATTAACCGCTGCCCCGCGCCACTCAAGAGGTGCCAAGAATTAAGGCCGATGGGCCAAAGACTAGTAGTCTGTCAACAGTCAAGTGATGGGTTAAATCCGTGTAGCCAAGGTCGCCAGACCTTGGGCGCGATTAAACGGATCTTCGATCACGATCACGTCTCCCAAACTCTGGCGCTTTTCGGCTACTCGTCAAATCTCGTTTGACCGACTACTGGTCATCTGGCTAAAACTTTGACGCGGCCGGATTGTTGGTTTAAGTTCATTGAGTCCGGATTTGCCGCCATCGCGTCGCCCTAAACGTTCTGCCCAACAGTTTCCAATTCAATCGAGGGTCATCCATGCCCAGTCTATTTCGTCATCGTCGAGATAACGGTTTGTTTGTCTTGTTGGCTTGTGCAATTCTATTTGGCAACTCGTTCGCGCAGGCCAGAGATCCCCAAACCCCGCGTTTATCCGCGATTACCGACGCGGTTCAACCGTTCATCGACAACAAAGAAATTGCCGGTGCCGTGACCGTCGTCGTTGGCACCGATCAGGTGTTGCACCTGGGCGCGGCCGGCAAAGCCGACATCGCAGCGGACAAACCGATGCAGGCCGATCACATTTTTTGGATCGCGTCGATGACCAAGCCGATCACCGCCACGATGGTGCTGATGCTGCACGAAGACGGCAAGTTGTCGGTCGACGACCCGGTCGAAAAATATATTCCCGAGTTCGGCAAACTCAAGAACGCGGCGGGTGAAACGGCCACCGTTACGATTCGCCACTTGCTCACGCACACCGCAGGCTTGGGCGAGATCACGCCCGAGCAGGCGAAAAAGATCGTCAAGCTTGAGGATCTGATTCCGCTGTACGTTGCTCAACCCGTCAAGCACGCTCCGGGCAGCAAATGGGTTTACAGCCAGTCGGCCATCAACTCGTTGGCGCGAATCGTCGAAGTCGTGTCGAAGAAACCTTTCACCGATTTTCTCGAAGAGCGATTGACCGGGCCGTTAAAGATGAAAGACACGACATTCTATCTCTCGGAAGAACAGCATGGTCGATTAGCACAGTCGTACAAACGGACCGATGCGGGCATTCTCGAACCGGCTGAGAATTTCATACTCATGGGAATGAAGGCCACGGATCGTGAGCGATTTCCGGCTGCCAACGGCGGACTGTTTTCGACCGCGGCAGATTATGCCCGTTTCGCGCAAATGATTTTGCGAGGCGGTGAACTCGACGGTCGACGATATTTGAAGCCCGAGACTATCAAGCTGATGACCACTCTGGCCACGGGCGATCTCAAGACGGGTTTCATCGAAGGTAGCGGCTGGGCGCTGGGTTGGATTTCGGTTTCAAAACCCCAGGGCGCGAGTGAAGCGCTATCGGTCGGTTCATTCGGTCACGGCGGTGCCTATGGCACGCAGGTTTGGATCGACCCGACTCTCAAGGTTGCGTACATCTTGATGGTGCAACGTTCGAACTTCAACAACGCGGACAAGTCGGACTTGCGGCGCGAGTTTCAGAACGCCGCAGCAAAGGATTTTGTGACTCGGACTACGAAGAAGGAGTAGGATAGGAGCTTGCCATAAACCCCTCTCCCCCCTGGGAGAGGGCAGCGAGGAACGAGCGGGTGAGGGCAATTGTGACGACGTTGCTCATCAAGGCAAGGGCACACGTCATGTCGCAAAAGCATTCACTTCGCGGAGCGCGAGATGACTAACAATACGCGAAAACGGCCGGGATAAACCCGGCCGCTTGCTTTGATATTCAAAACCGGAACGCCACGGAGGGCGTTCCCTACAGAGTTGAGGCAACGCCAATTTTCGCGCTTAATCGCTTAGTAGCGCCGACGACTGTTGTCGTTGCTCGGCAGCAGCAACATACCCAGCAAGCAGCCGACACCGGCAGCCGCCAGTAGCGCGACCAAGGGACGATTGCGGATTTCGCGTTCGAGGGCATGGGTGTACTCCATGGCCTTGACGCGACCTTGTTCGGCGTACTCACCGGCCATGCTGCCGGCTTCGCTCAAATGATCGCGGGCGTATTCCATGGCACCGGTGCCCATCTCCTGCAGTTTACCGGCGCTTTCGCTAACGGCCGTTTTGACCTGCGACGCGGTATCGCTAGCGGTCTTTTTCATGGTTTCCATCCGGTTCGAACTTTGATTGCCACTCGACATAAATCACCTCATGTAAGTTAGTGATCCCAAGAACACCTGTTTTATCAGACTGAACAACTGCCTATGCAAACATGGTGCCGAAGTCGCGGCTGAGCCCGATATCCGCGAAGCGTGCGGAATACGACGTTTAACGCCCCAATAAGACCATAATGCTCCCTGATTCAGCAGGCCACAGGTTGGTTCTGACGCGACCATTGCAACGTCTCGGCCCTCGGCTTTGCCGGGGACAGACGGTTGCGGAGTCGTTTGCTCGCTCATCGAGCTATATCTGGACCCTTGTCCATTCGCATCTTCACGAACATACTTTGCCCAGTGTTGCTTGGCCAAACTCCGGCGGTTGGTCGTTCATTGGGAGCTATCGATGCGCACCTACCGCTGCGTTTGCCAAAACACCGTCTTCTTCGACAATAGCCAGTGCATCCGTTGCGCGGCCGAGTTGGGTTTTTGTCCCAAATGCCGGCTCGTCGTCGCCCTATTGCCGCTAGCCGGAATCGCGACGGGCAGTCAGCCGGCTTCATCCCCCGGCGACCACTATACGTGTGGCAGCGCCGAGTGCGGTGCCTCGCTGGTCAAGTGCCTGAATTACTCGACGCACAATGTTTGCAATCGGTGCGTTTCGGCTGAGAGTGCCGAAACCGGACGGCTTTGCGATTGCTGCCGATTCAACGAAACGGTGCCCGACCTGACGGTCGAGGGAAATTGGCGAAAGTGGTATCAGCTCGAAGCGGCCAAGCGGCGCTTATTCTACGATCTGAGTATGTTGGGTTTGCCGTATGGAACGACTACCGACGGCATCGAACCTCCGCTGACATTCGACTTTAAATGCGACTCGATCCCCAAACAAGACTTCTGGCGATCGGTCGGCACCGACGACAAGGTCTACACCGGCCATGCCGGCGGTCGCATCACCATCAACATTCGTGAGGCCGACGAAGTCGAGCGCGAAAAACTGCGCGTCGATATGGGCGAGTCGCAACGCACGTTGATCGGTCACTTTCGGCACGAGATCGGCCATTTCTATTGGGAAGTATTGGTTCGGGGACGTCGCGAAACGGAATGTATCGCGGTGTTCGGCGATCACAACAGCCCGACCTATTCCGAAGCGCTCGATCGACATTACAACATCGGTCCGCCGAAAGATTGGTCGGAAAGCTTTATCAGCGCGTACGCCACGATGCACCCCTGGGAAGACTTCGCCGAGACCTGGGCCACGTACCTGGACATGACCGGCGCGCTCGATACGGCCGAACACAACGGCATTCACGGCCAGAGCGACCCGGTCTCTGCCGATCTCGACGAAATGGTTTTACGCTATCAGCAACTCGGCATCGCACTGAATGAAATTAATCGCACGCTGGGCCTGTTGGATTTGGTGCCCGAGGTGTTTGTGCCCGCGGTGATCGAGAAGCTGCGATTCATTCATCAGTTGGTGCAACTCGGGCGCGCGGAAAACGGAGCGCTGCAAACGGCGGCCGAAACGCAAGTTTAACACGCCCCTCACACGATCGAGCGGCCGGGTTTCCGGCTGATAACCTGCATTTTCGCGCGCATTCTCGCACCATTTCCTCACAATCCGCGGAATTAGGAACTTTCGACCCCGCCGGAGCGTCTGACGATTCAGCGGGCGACGTAAGCTTGTCGAAAGCTTCGCAGGCGCAACCGGACCCGGCGCGTCGGATAGCTACCAATTATCTTTTCGTGATCGATCTGAACGGAATGAATTCCGTACTACATCATTCTTAAGCGAACCCCACTTATGAAAAGCGTCATGCGCGGATTGCTGCTCGCGTGCGGACTGTTGTCGACGGTTGCCAGTCAACCGGCGGTCGCCGGCGAAATAGGTTTTCCCGAAACATTCGCGCTGGCCAAGGACCGCGAGGCGGCGCTGGCGCAATTGATCCCCGGCACGGAAGACTATTACTACTACCATTGCTTGCACCACCAGCATCTGAAGGAATGGGCCAAAGTCGATGCCCTGTTGAAAACCTGGATCGAGCGCTACAAACACACGCCGCGCGTCCTCGAGATTGAGAACCGTCAGGCATTGTTGACGTATGACACCAATCCGCAACGGGCACTCAGCCTGATTACCAATCGGTTGAATCTGAATTACTCGCATCAACGCGAGGAATTGAATCGCCGGCCCGACGTTCCGAACAAGCTAGACCCGAAGCTGATCGCCCGCGAGCAGCTCACACGCATTGCGTTCAGCCAGTTCGGCAACACGTTGCAAGGTTTCGAAGAAGCCGCGCTTGATTGGTTGATTACCGCCGAGCTGAACCCCGAACAGCGCAGGCAGTTGTTATCGCGGCTGCAACGCCCGGACTACAAGAATTTGGTCGAGCTGATCGCGGCCGACCTGAATCACATCCATAGCGGCGGCTTCGGGCAGTTCGAAATTCATCGCCGGTTGTTGCTCAGCCAACTCGACGAACTACTCAAGTTGAAGCCCGAGCTGCGAAATCAATCGAATTTCGTCAATGTGTATCTAACTCGTCTGCATCCGACGAACGACATCAATTGGCGGCAAGATCCCAAAGCGCTCGAAGCCTATTTGGATCGGTTGTGGTCATTCGTCGCTACGCTCGACCCGGTGCATAATTCGCTGAAGGTCCACGTGCTGTATCATCGGCTGGTGTTGGATCGTTCGCGGGGAGTCTACGAC
>JAYTAU010000160.1:0-1903 GCA_043737375.1 Planctomycetia bacterium | reverse complement strand
GATCAGCCAACCCGAGTCATCCGGCAACCATTCCAACCTGGGCCCGGCATAACGATGATGTGCTTGATCGGTTTTCAGGTCGGTCGTGCGGTCCAATTTTCCGGTCTTGGCGTCCCAAACCGCGAGTTGCGTTATATTGTGGTCGGTTATCACGGCGGCCAGCTCGCCGGCGTTGTTCGAGAAAGCCAACCCGTTAACATCTGGCGACGAATTATTGCCAACCTGCGGAAACGAGGCTTCCCCCACGCACTTGCCCTCGGTTAAATCGAACACCTGCACCGCGTTTTCCAAGCCCATCGCTAAATATTTGCCTGTCGGCGAAATCGCGGCACCGTCATATTCGTGGCGATCGTGCTGCTTGCGGGTGACAGCAATTTGCCGCAACGGTTTTCCATCGATGACGTTCCAAACCGTCAGCACCGCATTGTCTCCCTCGAACGAGTACGTCACTACCTCGTTGTCACGAGCAAAGTCGAACCAGGGAATGTCAGCCTTGGGCGAAGGTTTTAACCGCTGGGTCATCACGCCGGTTTCCATCGACCAGATGTGGACCAGGTTGTCGTGAACATGCCCGACACGGGCCGCGACAAATTTTCCGTCGGCACTAAGCTTGAATGTCTTCGTGGCGGCGACGTCGGTCGGAAAAGGGCCGCGCTTCTTGCCATCGCGAAGATCGACCGTGCCGCAACGGGCATCGCGACCCGAGCCGCCGAAGACACCCATGAAAGGGCCAAGGCGTGTCGAAAAGAAAACGATCCGGTTCGAATCGGCCACGGGAATCGACACCTCGGCCCACTTCGATTTGCTCGCCACGGTGGCTTCGGGCGCAGGGTCGGGCTGAACCGTCCAGGCAACTAAGTTGAGATCGGGCTTGTTGCGTTCAATCGGTCGTAGGCCGCGTTCGACAATCGCCGGCAGCGACACCGGATTCGTGTTCGGCGGCGGTTGATCGTTCTTGGTAGCCGGCATTCGCCGGTCTGGTTTTTTAACAACTTCGGCATTGATATCCGATCTCGATTGGTTGCCGGGAGAATTGGTCGATGAGTTTTTTGCGACGACCTTTTCCGGACCATTTATTTCCGAGTGCGCGTTGCTTGAATCGCCGCTGCCGGCGGCCGCTAGGGTTGGATCGTCCGACTTGCCGCTGCGTATCACCACGAGCGTAAGAATCACACTCACGGCAATCGTGGCCGCTAAACCGATTGCAATCCAGGCACCTTTGGGCAGCGCGCCCGAAGATGTTTCCGTGAGTGATGCCTCGATAGGTGATTGCAACGCAGCACCCGAGTTTCCTAGCTGCGAAGCGCCCAACGCCCCGGCATTTAACGCAACACCCTGCGGCTGGCGCACTGCGGGAACCGCTGCCGGCTTTGCCGCTACAGTCGCTGCCGTGCCAGCCGCCCCCGAACCGTTCGATTGCGAAGTTCGGATCGGGGGCAAACTGGCTTGGCTAATTGCCGGCGATTGGCCCATCGAGGAGGGCTGAACGTTCGACGGAGATTTCGGTTGCGGCTGCTGTTTCGGCGGATCATCATCCAGCGGTGCCAGCCCCAACTCATCGTCGTACGCAGCCGAAACAGGTTCCTCTTCGACCCGCGGCACCAACATCGTTTCGTTACAGTTTTTGCATTTGACCGTGGCACCGGCAAACCGCTCGGCGACCGAATACCGACGCTGACATCCGGGGCAAAGAAAGTCGATAGGCATGGCCGATTCGAACCCAAGCAAAGGCGAACGTGCGATGAAAGTGCCACTCTAGCTTACTCAAACGCGACCGCAATCGGCAACCTTTTTCACAATCCTTGCTGTAATGCGCCGATAGAATTGTCCCCTTAAGGCGCGGATAGAAATGTCCCATAACTAACCCTCCCGAAAGGAGGGTTGAGGATGGAGACATTATCGA
>JAYTAU010000159.1:0-1904 GCA_043737375.1 Planctomycetia bacterium | reverse complement strand
CCCGAACTTCGCCCGTCGCAAATTGCCAAATAAACAGCCATTGAAAGAACGCCCCGATCAGCACGGCCAAATGGAACAGCTCATGGGCGTGCACAACTCCCGTAATCAACAACGGCCAGCGACAGAACTCCATGATCGCGCCGATCGAATAGGCGATGCCACCCCACAGCAACGGTTCGACAAACCGAAATCCGTAGCGTCGCGCGACCAGCGTGCCCGAAATCGCACCGAGCCAGCCGAGGGCCAGATAAAACGACAGCCCCAGCCATTCGCTCAGGCTGTCGAAGAAGATCGCTTTGAGCGTGATGCCCGTAATGGCTGCGGTCCAGATCAACACCAGCGGCAGCCAGCGCAACCGGCCTCGAAATAGGATGCCATGCACGGGCGTAAACGTGCCGGCGATCAGCACAAAGATGGCGCTATGGTCGAGTCGCCCCATGACGTCGCGTGCGATGCCGCCGCCGACCATCATGTGATAGACGCCGCTCATGGCGAATAGAAACACGCACGAGAATGCGTACACGCCAAGATAAATCTGCCGAGCGCGATCGCCCCGGCCCTTCCGTATCAGCAAAATACCCAACACCAGAAAAACGACGGCACCCAGCAAGTGGCTGATGACGCTAAACGGTTCGAAGAACCCTGGCAGGCGATACAGCTCGGGTGTTTGACTGAAGAGGAATGGCATGCGGTATGTATACCACATCGGAGCGTGTCACCGCACTGCATCCGGACAAGAACACCATGCCGGCAAACAGTGGGGATTTGCCGACCAGCATTGCTTAGCCGTTGCATCGTCGATAGCACCACTGACAAGCCCGAACGCTTGCCATTGCCACCCTGTCGATCAGAGCCACCCTGTCAACCAGTGGCTACCCTGTCGCCAGTTATGGAAGTTCGAATTCTAATTTGATGCGGAACCGCAAGAGGACTCACAGTTCGCGGTTCCGGTTGGAGCGACGAGAGAAGCTGGAACCGATGCACTCTGACTCGACGGTTCGATCAATCGCACCGTACCGCGACGATCACCGTCGCCGATCATTTTACCCCAGGCACCTTTGCCCGGCGGGGTCATGAATACCTCCTTGAGCGAGCGCGCCACGATGCCGGTAATTTCAAGTACGATTTGTTCGCGAATGATCGGCGTGCCCAACATCCAATAGTTCCACAACACCTTCACACACCGCGCTTGCTGCGGCGAGAACGTGTAGTCGGCACCAAACCAATGCACCGATCGGAACTGCGGATCGTGACTTGCGTGAGGATGTTCGCTTTGGTGTGACATAGTGCACCCGGTGTACAGGCAGTAACCCCAATCAATCATACGACTCAGCTCATGTCACGTTCGGCTGTGAAAACATTCACGGTCGCTACGGTCCAGGATATACCTGAGCAGAATGAACCGAATGTCCCGTTTGTAGCGAATTCGCCGGCAAGCCGTTCGAGTCGTCGAGGTTGAGCTATCTTTGCGAAGGCAGGGTCAATTCAACGGATACACCATGACAACTGAACGCACGATCCATGAAACGCTGCTCTCCGACCTTATGTCGGACGAGTCTTTTCATCCCTCCGAGCCGCACTCGATCGAGGAAACCGGGCTCAGCCCGACCATGATCGAGGATTTGCTTTGCAAATTCTTACTGGCCCTTGGGTCGGGCAGCGGTCGCGAGATTGCCAACCAGTTGTGTCTGCCGTTTGCGATACTGGAAGGGTTGTTGCGTTCGTTGCGGACCCGGCAGTTGATTGTTCACACCGGTTCGGCACAGTTGGGAGACTACGTTTATACGCTGACCGAGCAAGGCCGCCACCGTGCACAATCGGCCATGCTGTCGTGTGCGTATGTCGGCTCGGCACCGGTTACGCTTAGCGAATACGTGCTCTCGGTCGAAGCGCAAACCATTCGC
>JAYTAU010000158.1:0-1904 GCA_043737375.1 Planctomycetia bacterium | reverse complement strand
CGCACATAATTTCTTTTGCCACTCCAGGCCAGCAGCGCGGCGACACTGTGGAGACAGCATCGTCGCGGCGTACGACGGTAACAATCTGCGCGAAAGTCTAGGTCGTCGTGGCGGGATGGTCAAAAGCCCGTAAATCGGCGAGAAATGCGGTTAGCCGCGCAAAAGTACGGCCATCGATAGAGCAGGTCGGTGGTAACGACTGTAACGGCGCGTCGCACAGTCAAAGTCGCACGGCTAAATCAGCCAATCGCCTAGCCGGGCATGGATGCGGTCGTCCACGGCATCGCGCTGGCGCCGGGCCGCAGCCGTACTCTCGCCGGTCGCATTGCTTTCCCGCGTTTCAAAATAGGCCTCGACGGATCGTGCGTCGAGCGACTTTCGCGTTGCCGTGGGGAGACTAGACCGCGGAGCAGGGGTGGGAGCGGCAATCGAAGTCGAATGCTGCGTTGGATCCGCCACCACCGCAAAATGAATGCTATTACTGGGAGCAGCGATGAAATCCGCCGTCGGCCGCGGCGATGCGATGACTTGGCTATTTGTCTGCCCGCTTTCCGCCGCCAGATTTCCGCCGCCGGCCGGCACGTTGATCAGGTTTAGGTCGTTGGCAAAGGTGTTGGCGTGGCTGCGGGCAAGGATTTGATCGGTGGCGTTGACCAGCCCGTCGCGATTGAAGTCGTGCGCGTTGTCGATCGGCGCCGGATTGGCAAACGTCCGCGCGTTGCCGCGGGCGGCGATCTCATCGGTGGCGTTGACCGTGGCATTGGCGGCGCTGTGGTTCGCTTCGCCAATCGCGTTGCCGAAATAAAACACATGATTGACGGCGAGCCCGGTATCGGAGTTGGCCAACACCGTGACTTGCAGCCAGGTGTTTTGAATGGCGTTGTCGGGCCAGAGGAGCGTCACCCGGCTCGACCCGCCCAGGCCGGCCCCCGCGCGAACGCTGATGCTGCTTGGCGCGGCGGCAATGCTCCAGCCGGCCGGCGAATTGTTGTTGCCGGTCTTGAAAATAAAATCGTTGGCCGCGGGCGTACCGGCCAAGCCGGCGATATCGACAAACAGGCCGTTGATGCCGCGACTGTAGCTGCTGTAGTTGGCGCTGGTGGCCGCCGCGCCGGCGTGCAGGGCTTGCTTGACGGCGATCGCCGCATCGTCCGCCGCGCTGGCCGCCGGATTGTTCCCGTCGAACTTCGAGTTGTTGTAAAACAAGTGCTTGCCGACGATGCTGGCCGACGGATCGACAAGTCCCGGCGAACCGCCGTCCGCCGAACTCGGCCGCCAGCTTGCCATATCGTTCCAACTGGCCACGGGCGCGGATTGGTTCAGAATTACCAGTGATCGGCCCGGGCCGTCGGTGCTGGGATACCAGTCGTCGTCGTGGAACGTGAAGTTCTGGATCGACTCGGAGATCGCCGTGCGGATGTCCAGCGTGCCTTCGCTGTTGTTCAAACTGGCGCCAAAAGTTCCCGCGATGTTCAAGCCCGATCCGTAGCGCGACTCGAACGCCGAGAGGTTGGCAACGACCAGCACGAACGCGCCGGGGGCCAAAGGCATTTCCGGAAAGGTAAACGTAATATCGTTGGCGATCGTGGCGCCGCCCAACTGCAGCGTTTGCGCGCCGATATTGCGCAGCTCGAGGTACTCGAAGTCGTTGTCGGTAAAGCCGCTTTCCGCCGGCGGGTCGGCCGGATGGTACATCACTTCCGTGACGCGCAAATTATCGACCAGCGAGACGGCAACGGCCGAACTGGTGACGATGATCGAGTCGGAGCCGACCTGCGCGCCTTCAAAGTCCTTAGCCAGCAGCGTGAGGTTGTTCACGCCTAGCGCGACGTTGACCGCGGCCGTCCAGCTATCCTGATCGGTCCAGGTGACTTCGAGCGGCGTCGGCCGGCCTTGTACGAATA
>JAYTAU010000157.1:0-4902 GCA_043737375.1 Planctomycetia bacterium | reverse complement strand
GTCGGCTCCACTGGTGATTTCATCGCCCATGATGCGAATTTTTGGTTGCAATTCGTAGTCGTAGCCTCGCAGTTCATTGAGACTGGCGATCGCCGCGTCGCACGGGCAGTACGCGTAATGCACCGTGGGGCGATAGACCGCGCGGTCACCCTCCCAAACGGTCAACTTGTCCGAAATCGTAAACGCTTCGCCGTGGCGGACCACCATGCCGCGCAGCGAATAGTTGGGCACCCAAGTACGAACCCAGGTGTTCAAGCCCATCTGCGCCAGACAGATTTGATTGCGCGGACCTTCGGCATGTTCATAAGCCAGCGGCGGCAGTTCTTTTTCATGGGTGCCCCAGCCCATCTCGGCCGTGGTGGTCCCCTCTTCGCGAAAACCCTCGACACTCCAAGTGTTCACAAACTCATCGATCTGCTTGGGCTGATCGGTAATTTGCGTATCGCGCTCGGAACAGTGAATGACTTTCACACCCAGCTTCATGGCCAGACGATTGAATGTGCGGTCCTTGATGAGTTGCTTCAACTCTTCAGCCGCAGAGCCGGTAACTTTTTTATCGGCCAAGGTCCGCTCGCCGATTTCCAGTAGTGCATGCTTGGTGAAATGCAAGATCAAGCCGGGGTTGGCACCATGTTCCAGCACGGCGGTTGGACCGGGCTTGTCCCAACCGGCCTTCATTGCACGAACTTTCATATGCCGCGAATATAACGTGCGTTGGGTGGGGTGGCTGTACAGTTCGCGATCGTACGGATCCCAAACTTCAACCGAGGTGTTGATATACAGCACGCCATGCTCGTGGCACCATGTGACGATCTCGCAGCAGTCGATGTTCCAAGCCAAGTCGATCAGCAAGTCGCCTGCGGATAAATGCGCGGCCAACACGCTGCCAAGATTCTCAGGCGTGATTTTCTCGCGAATAAACCGCACGCCCTGATCGGTCCAAGGTTTCATCTGTTTCGATTGATCTTCGAAGTCGATGACCGTGATATTTTTGGGGGGCACTTTGATGTGTTTAAGCAGAATGGGCACCGTGCATTGGGCCACCGAGCCGAAACCGACAAAGACCACACGTTTTTCGAAGTTGATCATGCTATTTTCCCCGACACCAATGAGCTAACACCAATTCGCCGACAGAGAACTCCTGCCGCAACGATTAAAAGCCAGCATTCTGGTCGTGATCGCGACGGGGGTCAAGCGGTCGGTTGACAAGCGTGTCGGTTGTACAAGGCTTTTGTTCCTGCGCCATTCGGAATTCTTACCTTCATTCGGTATCATATACGGCAGTCCGGCGCGTTCGCCCCGCTCAGCCTTCCAACGTGCGGAAATAGCTGTGGAGCTCGAAACTACCCAAAAACACGACACCGAACTGGGCACCATCGCCTGGGAACGACTTAGCACGCAGGTCGATAAACTGGCCGCGGCGTGGGAATCGGACGATCTTCCGCCGGATTTGGCCCAATTCGTGCCCGCCGAGCGAACGGCGTTGCGCCGGTTACTACTGGTCGAGCTAATCAAAATGGACTTGGAGTTCCGTTGGCTTCGTCACGAGCTGCCCAAGCGCATCGAAGAGTATGTCGAGGAATTTCCCGATCTGTCCGATCGCGGCGAGGTGCCGTGCGATTTGATCTACGAAGAGTTTCATATCCGCTCGCAAACGGCCGAGCCGCCGCGACTCGACGAATATCTCGAGCGTTTTCCGCAGCAGGCCGAACAACTCAAGCGGCTGCTCAATATTCAGACCAACAAGACCAGCTCAACGGTCATCGGCGGTCGCGGCGCTCCCGATATCGAAGTCGGCCAGCAGATCGACGACTTCGATATTATCACGAAGTTGGGCAAAGGTGCGTTTGCCTCGGTCTATCTGGCTCGGCAGCGTTCGATGCAACGATTGGTCGCGCTGAAGATCTCGAAAGATCGCGGCAATGAGTCGCAAACCTTGGCGCAGCTCGATCACCCGCACATTGTCCGCGTGTACGATCAGCGCGTGCTATCCGAACCGCGCGTACGGCTGATGTATATGCAAGTCATCGCCGGCGGCACGTTGCATAGCGTTGTGGACATCGTGCGACATATCAAAGATCCGCATCGCACCGGCAAAACTCTATTCGAGGCGATCGACGCGGCACTCGCGGCCCGCGGCGAGTCGCCCGCGCTTGAGTCGTCGCTGCGCCGGCGACTGTCGGCCAGTCGTTGGCCCGATGCGGTCTGTTGGCTCGGCGCGCGATTGGCATCGGCGCTCGACTACGCCCATGAACGCGGAGTGCTACACCGCGATGTGAAGCCGGCCAATGTGCTGTTGACGGCCGAGGGCTCGCCCAAACTGGCCGATTTTAACGTCAGCTTTAGTTCCAAAGTCAGCGGTGCGTCGCCGGCCGCGTATTTTGGCGGCAGTTTGGCGTACATGTCGCCCGAACAACTCGAAGCCAGCAACCCGGACCACGATCGCGAGGCGAATGAGCTCGACGGTCGCAGCGATGTGTTCTCGATCGGCGTAATGATCTGGGAGCTGCTGACCGGACGTCGCCCGTTCGGCGATGAACATTTCGAAGGAAAATGGTCCGACACGCTGCGCAAATTGACCGAACGTCGCCGGGCGGGTCTGACTCCCGAAATGATCATGGCGCTACCCGCGCATTTGCCGTCCGGTCTGTGCGATGTGTTGTTCGACTGCCTTTCGCCCAATGTTGCCGATCGTCCCACCGCCGGCGTATTGTCGCGACGACTCGAACTTTGTTTACAACCGCGTGCGCAATGCTTGATTCATCCGGCGCATTCGTCGCTGCGACACTGGATCCGCCGCTGGCCGTTGTTGGCTTTCGTCTTGGCCGGGCTGCTACCCAATGTCATCAACAGCCTGCTCAACATCTGGTTCAACATCAAGGTGTTGGTGGAGGATTTGGGACCCGATCTGTATCACAAATTTCAAACGGTGATGATGCCCGTAGTGAATGTGATTCCGTACACATTGGGCACCGGCCTGGCGTTTGGTCTGTCGTGGCCCGTGCTAAGAGTCATGCGGCGGCAATCGCGACTACCTGACGCGACGCCGTTTACTGAATCGAGCGAGCAACTTGCCAAATTGCGTCGGCGAAGTTTGTGGCTGGGCGATATTGTCGGTTGGATTACGTTTGTGCTGTGGATCGGATCGGGCTTCGGCTTTGCGGTGTGGCTGCATCACGAATCGCCCCCCGAGAGCAACCTCGACCAGAGGCTGTATGCGCACTTTGTTTCGACGCAGTTGATCTTTGGGTTGATCACGTTTTCGCAGGTTTATTTCCTGGTGACCGTACTCTGTTTGCAGTCGATTTACACTGCGTTGTTGCCCAGCGACAATTCAGCCGAGGCCGATGCCGGCATGTTGCAGCGGCTGCATACGCGGTGCGGCTGGTTCTTTGCGATAGCTATTTCGACGCCGTTTTTATCGATCATGCTGCTGGCCACGATGTCGGGCAAGTACGCCACGGCGATGAGCTTAGCCGCGGGAGTCGGATTTTTGTGTTCGATTTCGGCGTGGTACTTGCTGCGACGAATTCAGACCGACTCGTCGCTGTTGGCCGGAGCGATGCAGCCCGGTCGCGACGTATTGGGTGGCAGCGACAGTGAGTCGTTTTGGACCGCATCGCGATGAGGGGCGAGCAGCGAAGTTTTTAATGGGGAATTCGGAATGGGGAATGGGGAATGGGGAATGATTCGAATTCAAAAGCGTGAAAGCGGAAAGCGTGAGATGAGAGTAGCAGATCAGCGCGCAATCGCGTTGTAGGAGCCGATTCCTATCGGCGACCGAGCTGCGGACTGCCGTCGCGGATGGGAATCCGCTCCTACAATTCACCACGCTCCACCCTTCACGCTCTACCTTCCACCTATTTCGATTGCTTCCTAACTTCCGAAACCGATACAATACGGTTGAACTCAAGTCTCAAGTCGTATCCGTTTTTCCGGTGACTTATGTCGAGATCAATGCTACTCGCGATTGCCGGCTCGGTCGTGGGCCAGATGATTAGCGCGAATTCACAATCAGCGCGTGCGCAAGCCATCCAACTCCCCACGTTCAATCAGTTCTCGACCAACAGCTCGGTGTTGGTGCCCGATCGCGGTTCGGCGTATTTGGGCGGTGTCGGTCGTTCGACGATGGGTCGCAACGAGAGCGGAGTGCCGGGACTGAGCAAGTTGCCGGTCGTGGGTCGCCCGTTTGGCAATCGTGCAACGGCCGGTAGCTCGTCAGCCAGTGGCGTGAGCGTGAATGCATTTATTCACGACTTCGAGGCGATGGACGAAGCGCTGCATCAGCAGGTGGCGGTAGCTAAACCGACCCAAACGGCGCGACGAGTACAAGAGGCAGAACGTCGCGAAGCAGTTGGAAAAAAAGGCGAACCTGTCCGAAAGATATTGCACCCAAAAACCGGTATCGCGGTCATTGATTCCGCTATCGAGGATGGCACTTTGAGCGCCGGAGCGCCCACAAGTTTGCAAGGTCACGAATTGGTTGGGGCGGATGGGACAAAGCATCAAGTCACCATTTATACCTGCAGTTATGGCAGCCCAATGTATTTTATCAAAAGTGATAAACCTAAATTTGACCCTCCTGTAATGGTCGCGGCTCCGCCTGTTAAAGCCACCCAAAGCATCTCCTCGATTCGCCACCAGCAGTCTGTCCAGCAGGCCGCCGAGCGCCAACGCGAAGCGACCGCGCAGACCGACGATCTCACGCGCGCCGATCAACTGCTAGCCGAGGGCAAGCCGAACGTCGCGCGCATCTATCTGGAGTTGGCGGCCAAGCGCGCCGGCGACGATCCGCAGCAAGCGGAACTCAAGCAACAGATTGCAGCTCGCTTGCAGCAGTTGCAGCGCCCCGCCGCGGTTGTGACTTCGACGGCTCGCTAAACCGGTCACGCGCTGGCGTAG
>JAYTAU010000156.1:0-4904 GCA_043737375.1 Planctomycetia bacterium | reverse complement strand
CTGGCGGCGACAAAATTGGCCCGGCAAGCGGCCGACGAGTTCACACTGCTCACGCCCGATCGTCCGCGATTCGTGGCCGGCTCGATCGGTCCGACCAACCGCCAGTTGTCGATTGCCGGCAACGTCAACGACCCGGGTCATCGCAACGCCACGTTCGATCAAATGGTCGAAACCTACTACGAGCAAGTCGGCGCGCTGATCGATGGCGGAGTCGATGTGCTGCTCACTGAGACCGCGTTCGACACGCTGGTACTGAAGGCTTGCTTGTTCGCCATCAATAAATACTTCGACGAGCATGGCGTGTCGGTACCGGTCATGGCGTCGTTCACTATTTTCGATGGCGGGCGAACGCTGTCCGCACAGACGGTCGAAGCCTGTTGGAACTCGATTTCGCACAACGACTTGCTGAGCGTCGGCATTAACTGTGCGCTGGGTCCCGCGCAGTTGCGACCTTATCTCGAAGAGTTGTCGAGCATCGCGCCGGTCAACATCAGTTGCTACCCGAACGCCGGACTCCCCAATGCGTTTGGCGGTTTCGACGAAACGCCCGCCATGATGGCCAAAACGCTAGGCGAATTCGCCGAGAACGGCTGGCTGAACATCGTCGGCGGTTGCTGCGGCACCACGCCGCCGCACATTCGCGCCATTGCCGACGCCGTGGCCGACAAAACGCCGCGCCGCAGCTCGCGACCCGCGCCGCTCACGCGTCTCAGCGGGTTAGAGCCGCTGACGCTGCGGCCCGAGAGCAATTTTACGATGATCGGCGAACGGACCAACGTCACCGGTTCCAAGAAGTTCTCCAAGCTGATTCTCAACGGCAAGTTCGAAGATGCAGTCGCCGTGGCGCGCGAACAGGTCGAAGCCGGCGCTAACGTGATCGACGTCAACATGGACGAAGGCATGCTCGACGGCGAAGCGGCCATGACTAAGTTCCTCAATCTGATCGCCGCCGAGCCCGAAGTCTGCCGCGTGCCGATCATGATCGACAGCAGCAAATGGTCGGTGATCGAAGCCGGCCTGAAATGCGTACAAGGTAAAGCGATCGTCAATTCGATCAGCATGAAGGCCGGCGAGGCTGAGTTTTTGCAGCAAGCCCGCTTGGTGCATCGCTATGGCGCGGCGGTGGTGGTCATGGCGTTCGACGAACAGGGGCAAGCCGTCACGATCGAAGATAAAGTGCGCATTTGCCAGCGGGCGTTCAAACTGCTGACGCAAACCGTCGGACTGGCGGCCGAAGATATCATCTTCGACCCGAATATTCTCACCGTGGCGACCGGCATCGAAGAGCACAATCGATACGCGATCAACTTTATCGAAGCCACGCGGATCATCAAGCAGCAGTGCCCCGGCGCAAAAATCTCGGGCGGCGTGAGCAACATCTCGTTCTCGTTTCGCGGCAATGACACCGTGCGCGAGGCGATGCACTCGGCATTTTTGTATCACGCCATCCGCGCCGGCATGGACATGGGCATTGTCAACGCCGGGCAACTGGCGTTGTACGAAGAGGTGCCCAAGGATTTGTTGGAGCGCGTCGAAGATGTGCTGTTCGACCGCCGGCCCGACGCGACCGAACGCCTGGTCGAGTTCGCCGAATCGGTCAAGCAGAAGGGCGCAGTAGCGAGCGGCCCCGACTTGTCGTGGCGCGGCGAGCCGATCGAGCAGCGCCTGGCGCACGCGCTGGTCAAGGGCATCGTCGAATTTATCGATACCGATGTCGAAGAGGCGCGGCAGCAGTACCCCAGCGGCTTGTCGATCATCGAAGGCCCGCTGATGGCCGGCATGCAAGTCGTCGGCGATTTGTTTGGCGAAGGCAAAATGTTTCTGCCGCAAGTCGTCAAAAGCGCACGCGTGATGAAGAAAGCCGTCGCATATTTGTTGCCGTACATGGAAGCTGAAAAAGCCGCGGCCGGAACGACGGGCCAGGCGCGCGGAAAAGTGCTGCTGGCCACCGTCAAAGGCGACGTCCACGATATCGGCAAGAATATCGTCGGGGTGGTGTTGGGCTGCAATAATTACGAAGTCATCGACCTGGGCGTGATGGTCTCGTGCGAAAAGATATTGGAAACGGCGATCAAGGAAGGGGTCGACATGATCGGCCTGAGCGGGCTGATTACGCCGAGTCTCGACGAGATGGTGCATGTCGCGCGCGAGATGCAGCGCAACGGCTTTACGATGCCGCTGTTGATCGGCGGCGCAACGACCAGCAGCAAGCACACGGCCGTGAAGATTGCCCCCGGCTACGAGCGCTCGACGGTGCATGTGATCGATGCCTCGCGCTCGGCGGCTGTCGTCGAGTCGCTACTCAATCCGCAGTCGCGCGACGCCTACGACAAAAAGAATCGCGAGGAACAGCGGCAACTGGCCGAATCGTACGCGCGGCGTCAGCAAGCGACGCTGGTGCCGTACGCGGATGCCGTGCGGCAACGATTCACGACCGATTGGAACGCGGTTGATATTCCCCAGCCGGCGTTCTTGGGTCGCAAGGTGCTCGACAATTTTCCGCTCGAACAGATTGTGCCCTACATCGATTGGTCGCCGTTCTTCATGACCTGGGAACTGAAGGGCAAGTACCCGAAGATTTTTGCCGATGCCGTCGTGGGCGAAGCAGCAAAGAAGTTGTACGACGATGCGCGCGAACTGCTCGATCAGGTTGTGAAACACAAGCTACTGAAAGCGCGGGGAGTGTACGGCTTCTGGAGAGCGAATAGTGTCGGCGATGACATTGTGCTGTATGTAGGAGGCGACGCCGTCGCCGATCGAACGGCTAACACAGATTCTGTAGGAGGCGACGCCGTCGCCGATCAATCGGCTAACACACATTTTGTAGGAGGCGACTCTGTCGCCGATCGAACTACTAATACCGACCGTCACGAACTCACCCGCTTCCACACGCTACGCCAACAATGGGAGCGCAAAGGCCAATCGTCGTATAGCGCGCTGGCCGATTTTATCGCGCCCGTCGAATCGGGCCGCACGGATTACCTGGGCGCGTTCGCGGTCACGGTCGGAATCGGCGTTGATGAGTTGTGCAAAAAGTTCGACGCCGACCACGACGACTACAACTCGATCATGGTCAAAGCCCTGGCCGATCGTCTGGCGGAAGCGTTCGCCGAACTACTGCACAAGCAGGCCCGCGACGATTGGGGCTACGGTCGCGCGGAGAAACTTTCGCACGAAGATCTAGTCGAAGAAAAATACCGCGGCATTCGCCCCGCGCCGGGCTACCCGGCCTGTCCCGACCACACCGAGAAGCGGATTCTGTTCGACTTGCTGGACGCCGAGCAAAACGCCGGCATGCAGTTGACCGAGTCGTTTGCGATGCTGCCGGCGTCGAGCGTCAGCGGCTTATACTTCGCTCACCCCGAGAGCCGGTACTTTGCCGTCGATCGGATCACGCAGGATCAGGTCGCCGAGTACGCCGCGCGCAAGGGAATGACCATCGCCGAAGTCGAACGCTGGCTCTCGCCGAATCTCGGCTATGAGCGGTGAGGGACGAGGATCGGGGATCGGGGGGCGAGCAGCGAAGGGCGAGCGTTGAGCTGCGAGCAGTGGCCGCGCGCTCAAACCCCTCTCCCTTCGGGAGAGGTGGCGAGCACACGAGCCGGTGAGGGCGAACTGTTAAACAGCGCTCCCATCATCTCCTTCACTCCGCACTTGCACCTCCGTACTCCGCACTTGAAACGGGTGGGCCGCTGGCCGCACCGCTAAGCACCACTCAAGTTCAACGTTCATAAACTCCGCACTTGCACCTCCGTACTCCGCACTTCTTCGCTCGCTGCTCACCCCTCACCCCCTCGATACACCTGCTGATACAGCAGATTCTTTTTCGACAGCACCGGCCCCGTCTCGGTGCAGTCGCGCAGCACGCAGTACATCATGTGATACTTGGCGTCTAAGTCGTCCGCGTAATGCACGATCAACGCCTCGGGCGTCATCGGCGGCTTGGGCGAACCCCACTCGGGCAGCCGCTGATGTGAGATGATAATGTGCTCCAGCCGAAGCATCGTCTCGGGGGCAATCTCACGCCCGGCGGCCGCTTCGCGCACCACGTCGCGACCTTGCACCATGTGACCCAACAGGACTCCGGCCGGAGTGTACGCCGCGCCGTTCGCCTGTTGTTCGATCTCGCGCAACTTGCCGATGTCGTGCAGCACCGCGCCGGCGACTACCAGCCCTTTGTCGAGCCGCGGCTGCAGGTCCGGATAATATTCGTCGTATTTGTCGGCCAGATACACGCAGGTCTTGGTTACGCTGAGCACATGCTCCAAGTAGCCGGCGACAAACGCATGGTGATTGCGCGTGGCGGCGGGTAGCGTCAGCAACGTCGTGCGATGCTCGCTCAAAATATCGACGACCAGCGATCGCAGCGGGGCGTCGACGATACGCTCTTCGACCAGCGATACCAGCTCGGCAAACATTTGCGCCGCGTCGAACCGCGATTTCGCCTGACACATCAGCGGGTCGAAGCCGTCGGTCGTGTCGGCGTCGATGACCTTGCGGATTTTTTTGATGTCGAGCTGCGGACCGTAATTCGTCTCGCGATAGACCGCGCGCAGCTTGTAGAACTCGCCGGCTTGCCACGATTGCTGACAGTCGTTGGCGAAGATCGAATCGCCCCAGATCGGAAAGCTGACCTCGCGTCGTGCATCGCGAAACGTCACTTTATAGTACGGCTTGTTCTCGCGGGTCTTTAACTCTTCTTTGGCCGAGAGCAGGGCGAAGCAATCGGCCTCTTGCCCGTTGGTCAGATCGGCGAGTGGAAAGATGGTGATGGTTTTGAGCGACATGCGTGGCCCTCGTTTATGTTTTTTGTGGCCGCGTCTCTCATCAGACGCGGAAGCCGTAAAACGAAGTTCATTCCGTTTCATTTAGGAACGCCTTCCTAACCCGAAGCGTCAGCGAGG
>JAYTAU010000155.1:0-4905 GCA_043737375.1 Planctomycetia bacterium | reverse complement strand
GACGGCCTGAATTGCGCATAGTGTTCGATCAAATCTTGAATGATTCGCGGGTAGTCACTTAAAGTAGCCATTGCAGAATTTCCTCGCGATCGGGATTGAAAATCGCTATCTTAAGCTGTAATTCGCCAATTAAATCTCGACCTGTTGAGCCTTCGAGTATCGATTTATAGGCCGACTCGGGTACTGCCAATAATAGGAGGCGATCGGGCTCCACGTTACGCATCAATAGCCTGTACAGCACAAATTGGCCGAGCGCCTGCTCTAAGTCTCGCACGTTCGAGTCACCAAGAAAACTCTTGATTTCGACCGCGATTTTTTGGCCGGCGCGTTCGGCAGCGATCGGTCGTTCGGCGCCTAGATCGGCGTAAACTCTCGTCGACCCGAATGACAGAGTGTACGGATCATGCGTAATCGTCCAACCGTCCTTAATCAAGGCGTTCTTGACGACATCGTGAAACGTATCCTTGGCGGGCATTTTTTTGTCTACTGGAGCTCCTAATACGAACCGCGAACAATCATCGCCGCTACAATCCGTGCGTCGGCGCGATCACGACCTACTTCCCTAGCTTTGGCAAATTCGCATGAACATTCGGCCCGAAGTAGCGCAAGCCCACCAGCGGCTCGCTGCCGGTGTTTTCGATTTCGACGCCCGCCGCAGCAGCCTGGTGTGAGATGAAAACTTCGTCCTCGGTTTCTTCACCGAAGCGAATCATCGCCGGCGTTTGTAGGGCCAACTTGCCCATGCGTCCGCGCCCTTGCACGGTGATCCAGCCGCTGGCGCCAGGGTCTTTAAGGGTGCATTTTACACCCGGTTCGACGGTCAGCTCCTTCGAGCTAAATAGCTGCTCGCCGTCGACGGTTCCGTACACGATCCAACGATCGGTGTAGCCCGTGCCCGACGCTTGCTCATCGACGATCGGTTCCAGGTAGTTGCTCTCCTTGAAGTGCGTGTCGACGTTTTTATCCCAGTCGAGCTGGCCGATGATAAAGTCGAGGTCTTTATGTTTCTCCGCTGGCATATCTTTGACCAGTAACGACCACGGCACGTAGCGCCCCTCGACAATGTTCTGATACATGCCGAACACGTCGCTCCCCCACTGCGGCTCATACGTGCATAGCGAACCCGGCGCGTGCAGCACGCCTGGCGGAATGAGCCAGCCCGTGCCGCGCTTCAATCGATACGCCCGGCTCAGATCGAGAATGCCGTTGTCCCCCTTGTCCCAATTTTCCAAGCACTTACGAAGCTGCTGCTTGGTCGTTCCGGGCTCCAGGCCCATAAACGTATACGCAAAATTGTTGTCGACGTTGTTGAGTTGTGGCGGAAAATAATAACTCTCGGGCTTGCCCTCTTGGCCAATCAGTGCGGCATCCTTAAAGCCCTGATGCATATGATGCGGAATCGGGCCCATGTTGTCGAAAAATTTCGAGTACACGGGCCAGCGGTTGTACTTGGCGTACATGGGTTGACCGATCAGCGCTGCGCCGCTTTCGGCCACGGCATCGCGAAGCTGAAAACGTTGTCCCTCGAATGTGACGTAGCTCAGCCCTTCGTCGGCCACACGTCCTTCGTTGGCGGCCTCGGTCGTACTGGCAAACCAGCGTTCGTCGATCCCGCCGCGATGAGCGCCATAAGCGTACCAATCGGTGGGAGCCAGTTTGATGCGCTTGCCCGGGTGCAAAAAGCTGCGAGGCACCCAAGTCGGAGTCAATCGCAGCAGCCCGTCGCCCGCATCGAGTGCCCGATCGAGATTTTTGCGAACATTGTCTTTGGAAACGACCGTGGACTGCTTCATGGCAATGCGTGGCTCCGAAATATATGGATGGTTGGACGTATGGCTTTACGAACGAACCGCTGAACATGAATCGCTGTGAGAGCGATCCCTGTTTTAAGCTCAACGCGAGAAGAGAGCAAGCAGCGATGGAAGCGGATGTGGACGCGGCGGGTGCCATGCCCACTGCCCTGAGTGGGCATGCTGACAGCCTTCGCGTTTTGTGCTTGAAGGGTGCCTGTATTTTGCGCAGCGCAAGACAGCCGCAAACATATCACGTCTTGCTGTGCTACGCGGTCGCGAAGCATAGCCACCCGTGGTTCGCATGCCCACGCAAAGCCGTGGGCATGGCACCCAACCTTTTTACCGACAAATGTATTACTACTCGCCCAGCGTGAAGTCCCGCACGCTCTGCTTGACGCGAGCCAAAAAGTTCGGCCGTTGTAACGAATGCGGCGACGAGGGCTGCATCGAAGAAGCCGAAATCGCCGCGGGCTGCGGCTGTTTCAACTCGCTAGCCGGCTGACCGCCCCATTGCAAGCGATTGACAGCCGCTACGCTGCGACGCAATTCGTCGATCGTGCCGACTCGCAACAGACGAAAGCCGCTGGATTTGGAACGGGCAGCGATTCCAATGATCGACGGTTGTTTCGCACCGGGTCCAGCGACAGTGCCGGGAGCCGAGAAGGGAGCAACTGCCGAAGCATGTCCGAAATGGGCCGGCCGAACGGCACTCTGCGACCCATCACGAAGCAAACTGGCAATCTCGCCCGCATCGATACCGGGCTGACCGTCATGAGCGATGACGATTTCGCCACGGGTTTGCTTGGCACCGGCATGAATGGCAACGGCCGGTCCTTGTCGCATCGACTGGCGCAGGACTTTGACCTGCGGGTATCGCCGCGACAGATCGCTGGCGACTTCCCACGTGCCGTCGGCCGAACCATCGTCGATGATCAACAGTTCGAACTGCGAGACCAGCTCGGGCACAATGTCCAAGATCTCGGACACGTCGTTTTCCAAAGTGCGCTGGGCATTATGAACGGGCAGCAGGACGCTGAGCGAGCGGTTCAAGATTCGAGTATCCTTGTTCAATGCCATGCTGGCCGCGAGTGCGACGAATGTCGATTGGGCCAACCGTGAATGTCTTCATCGTGCGGCGAGAGGGAATAAGCCCTCAGCCCCCGGCTTTGCCGGGGGACTAAGCTGAATGCGTGTTCTGTTATGACTTAGCATCGGACCGGACTGTGGCAATTCTCAAGCAATGCGAAAAAGCTAACGACCACGACGAGACTAACGAATAGAATGATCCGACCCGCCACGACGACCCGGCCGAACATACGAGGCTTGAGGGTTGTCCTAGCGTTGCGCGCTCGCTTCCCTCGTTGCGATCCAGCTATTGCGCGGGTATTCTGCAAATTGGTGGCCAGAACTACGGGCTGATACCGGAGAGTCAGCAATGCGAGTGAGGCGAGGCGTATCGAATAGCACTCTGATGTGGGTAACTGCTGCAATGTTGGCAGCGGCATTCTCGTCTTACATGAAGTACGGCCGAACGAAAAAAACTGAGGGGCCGCCCGTTTGGAACGAATTCCGATCAGCCGCTGGCCGCTTCTCGGTCGATTTTCCTGGTGTACCTACCGAACATACAAAACACGAATTGGATGGCGAGTTCAAGATCGCCATTCATAAATTTGTTGTTGAAGCCACGGAAGGTGGTGTTGCCTTCATGGTTAATTACAACGACTACCCTGCAGAAGCAGAGCTACCTCCCCTGAAATTTACTTTTGATGAATTACAGTCAACCGTGGCTGGTAACTTCAATGGCAAGCCATACCTTCACGAAGATATTCAACTTGATGGACATGCCGGCCGTAAATTTCGGTTCAGAGGTGAAGTGACTGGCAATCCAGTGGACGGGCAGGTGCTTATGTTTTTGGCCGACCGCCGTTTTTATCAAATCATGGTTTTGGCGCGGCCTGACAAGTTAGTTCAAGCAGATGCAACGCGTTTTATTCGCTCGTTTAGAATAGAGTAATCGACAGAAGCTCTCCGCCAGCATCAACCCTACCGCTCGCCGAATTGAATCCGATGGCACCTGGAAACTAATCGGTCGTGATTTCACTCCCTACAACCCAGCCTGAATTCAGTACGCCCGATGGCTTACTGCCCGCCATTGCGCAGGACGCCGCGACCGGCGAGGTGCTGATGCTCGCCTGGATGAATGCCGAAAGTTATGCCGAAACGCTGGCAACCCGGCGCGCCGTCTATTACAGTCGTAGTCGGGGTCGATTGTGGCGCAAGGGGGAAGAAAGCGGCAACATCCAGCATGTGCTGGCGATCTATATCGACTGCGACGCGGACACCATTCTGCTGAAGGTCGAACAGGTCGGCGGCGCAGCCTGTCACACGGGCCACCGAAGTTGTTTCTTTCGTGAGATCACACCCGAGGGCGCTAGGACGATCGGCGAACCGCTATTCGACCCGAAACAGATTTACGGGCAAACGACATAGCATGGTTTATGATCGGTTCCATTTGCGTTCATTCGTATCCATTCGCGGCCAATCTTTTTAAATCCAATAAGGATCATAGTCCATGACCGTTCAAAATCACAAGATTCTTGGCTGTTGGCTGTGCGTGATTGTAACGCTGGCACTCTCGGCCTGTTTGGCGTGGCCTTCGCCGAGTAACGCCGCTGACGAGAAGTCGGCAGTGGCCAAGGAAGCTGCTGCCCGCGACGCTGATGTCAGAGACGCTGCGGCCAAGCAAGCGGCTATAGCGGCTGACAAAAAAGCCGCTGACCTGCCGCTGTTGCTCGAAGAGATGTTCGATAAGGGTGCCGACGCCTGGAAACCGACTGACGCCGATGCGTGGAAGGTTGACGAGAAAGACGGTAAAAAGTTTTTTAGCCAACATAAGGCGAGCAAGTACAAGCCGACGCATCGCAGTCCGTTCAACTACAGCTTGCTGAAAGATGTCACCGTCGGCGATTTTATTCTCGAAGCCGATGTGCAAAGCACCCGCGCCGAATACGGCCATCGCGACATCTGTTTGTTCTTCGGCCATCAGGACGCCGACCATTTTTACTATGTTCACATGGCGACCAAGGCCGACGATCATGCCAATCAGATTTTT
>JAYTAU010000154.1:0-4906 GCA_043737375.1 Planctomycetia bacterium | reverse complement strand
TTTGGGCGCGGCAAGATAGTCGGACCCGCCGATCGCGGCAAGAGCAAACGCGAAACAAGGCAATTTCGGTCGGGCTGATGACGGACCTACATGTTTCTGCGACCCAGCGCAAAAAAAAGCGAGTCGCCGATTTCTCGACGACTCGCCGCCTTGGTTCGAAGCGAACGGCCTAGGCGCTAGGCAACAGACTCGTATTCATAAGCAACAACAGCCTGCGGGTTGCCGGCACCTTTTTGATAGCCCAGCCCACGCAGCACTTCCAGCACTTCGCTGCAAGTCGGAAACATTCGCCCACTAGTCCGCTTGTAGGCATCTAGGGCGTGCATGAACTCGACCTCTTCGTTGGTGTATTCGCGTTCGCACGTGGTGGGGTCGATTTGGCGGCGGCGCACAACCTTGGCGCGACGTTCGAGTACCCGTTTCTCCGGCGTGGCAGCAACGGCGACCTCTTTTGTGCGGCGGTCGGTCGTCTCGCGGCGTGTTGACGCGGGCTTACGGCGGTCGAGAGTTACCTTCGAGCTGGGTTTCTTGGTTTTAGCCACGTGATATCGCCCTTTCCATCTGCGGTAGAGAGGTAGTCTGCATCGGACCTTGCCGACAAGAGAAGAGATCGGCACGCAGCGTTGCAAAAATGCAACGGTCGGGCAAAGAGGGCAGTTAGCGGCATTTGTGCCGATTGTAGGGGCGAAGAATCAGGGGCTTGATCGTGGATTCTGCTTCTAACGATGAAGCATCAATTTAGAGGAGCGACCACGCACGGCCTGCTTAGCGGCGCGGCCGACGAGCCCGCATCTGCCTGCGATCTAGACGATCGCTTCGCGTCCAACAGCCGGCTCGAAGGAGGACGAGCGGCGGTTGATATCGTCGTCGAGCCACAGTAACGGCCGTTTTTTCAGCGCATTGAGCGCCGAGACCATCGAACTGGCGACCGGTTTCATCCCGTCGGCCACGTAATAGCCGACCCAAGCGATGGGTTCGTCGCGCAGCGTGTCGACATGCAGGGCAACGGCACGCGGGCCGATATCATGCGGGCCGATTGTGCGAATATCGTTCGCTACCGGAATGGAAGGCGGAGATGGTATGGGATCTTTCGCGACGGGCACGCCCTCGGGAACCGCCGGTCCTGGGAACCATGTCTGCTGCAGCCAAGGCAACGCCACAATCATTGCGATCGCTGCTGCGACGACTCCAATCCCAATCGACGACCAGGTGCGACGCTTCGTTAACAACGGGTTCGGATTCGGGCCGGCCGGTTGCACCGGATGTTCGGGAACAACGTGACTGGCATCAAGCCCTTCAGCCCCGAGTGAATCCGACACGGCAAGGTTCAAAACTGCCAGATTCGCGACAATCGACTTGGAAACTGAATCAGCATGAAGCGACACCCGAGGTAAAGAGCGCACTCCGTCGAGCAGCAGTTCATAGGCCGACAATTGATCCGCGCACGACGAGCATTGTTGGGCATGATCGACCAACAGCTCGTCCAAGGCCGGTTCCAGCCGGTCGTCCAGCACATCGTTCAGGCGGCATTCAAATTCGGCGCATCGCATGCGACACCTCTCCTATCACTTCTCGTTCGCGGAGTTGATCGATCAGTTCTTTTCGCGCTCGATGCACCCAGGTTTTGACCGTTCCCAAGGGGCAGTCTAGCGCGGCGGCAATTTCGGCGTAGCTCAGCTCTTGTTCGTGAAACAGCAAAAACGCTTGACGGTATTCCAAGCGAACGGTCGCGAGCGCCCGTTGCACTTCCTCGCCTAAATTTCGCACTCCCTCTTCGGCTGGCGTCGAATCGGCGATTTGATCGACCAAGTCCGACGTTTGCGGCCGGCGACCGCGAGTCGATAGCAGGGTTCGGCAACGATTCCCGGCGATCGCCAACAGCCACGGTAATAGCTCGCGCGTGCGATCCCAATGCGCTAGACTGCGCAGGGCGCGCACGAAACTCTCCTGGGTCATATCTTCGGCATCTTGCCGATGCGATAACATACGGTAGCAAAGCCCGAAGACCTGGCCCTGAAAACGCTCGACGAATTCCAACATGGCGGCTTGCTCGCCGGCCAAGCAACGGTCGACGATAGGACGAATACATTCGCTCAAGGCTGCACACTCCTGCCGATCCGTTGCCGCTTCGTAGGGATATACCCTGCAAATGTGCGACCGGTTTCAGCGTTAATAAGGAGGTAGGAGATGGGATGTGGGGGTAGGGAGTGGGGGAGGTGGAGAGGCAATGTAAAGCCGGCGATGGTATCGCCCCGATGGCCGATCGAACGCTCAGAAACGCATGAATCCTCAGACGGTGTTCGTCCGGATTACGTTGATCTTGGCAGATGCGCCAAAGAAAGGCAACTTGCTACCCCAACGGGGTTTCATCCCTTAGCCCAGGGTCGTGAAGCGCACCCTGGGTAAATATGGGCAACACCATGGTTTACCCCAACGGGGTTAAATCACGGTTCTGAACCAACGGAATGCTCTGGACCCATCATCGAAGTAACCCCTTCGGGGTAAAGTATGCAATCGAACCCACGACCCCTGGGTGCGCTGCGCGACCCAGGGCTATGATAATTAACCGCTTCGCGGTAAAGCACTTCGCGCACGCATCCAGTACAGCAAACTATGACAGCTTCAAACCAATATTATAAACCTCTATCTTTGAATCTCGTGCATAATGTCCCGCAGCTCGTTCGCCGAAACATCTTCCAGCCGCTTACCGCGCCCGTCGAGTTTCTCATTCAGCTTGACGGCGGTCTCTTGCATGACCTGATGGGTTTCTTGCGAACCGCCATAGAGCACAAAATTGTCGCCTCGGGTCAGGCGGGTTTGACCATCTTCACAATCCAGACCGAGACCTAGCAGGGCAGCTTTGGGTTTGGATTGATTCGTGGTCTTGAGCTGGCGGTTATTGGCTTTCAAAGGCGGGAACTCTGTCAGGGAAACGGATGATTGCGGCGATTCGCCGTGGGCTATTCTACCGATTGCGAAGAATTTTCTTCAACATTTCGGACGCTGCTTCGCGGCTGTCTTTGCTTTGCGGCGTGGTCGGCACCGGGGGCAAGCGACCGGGCGGAACCTTTTTGCCGGCTTTGCTATCCGAGGTTTTAAGTCCTGCTTTACTCTCCGACACGGCATCGGATTTAGCATAACCCGCAGTCGTAGCGGTTTCGAGCAGTTGCTCGGCCGAGAGATATGCCGTTTGGGTCATATCGTTGCCCTGGGTGTCGTGAGCGCTCGAGATCGAGGTCTCTTCCGACAGCCAGGCGGTCACGTCGGTATCGTCCTCGCGATTTTCGGCGTTGGCCGTGCGGGCCGCCGCATCGGCGATGCTTTTGACCTTGGGGCGTCGGCTGACGGGCGAACCGTGAGCCGCTTGCACTTCGAAGACGAGCTGACCGACCGAAAGCTTATCGCCGGTTTTTAGCGAGCGTTGTCCCACGACCTTCTCGCCGTTGACGAACGTGCCGTTTTTACTATTGAAGTCGCGGATGGTGACTGCACCTTCGTCGACTAAAATCGCGCAGTGATGACGGCTCACCAAGTCGCTGTGCGGGCGAAGGTGACAATCTTCCGAGCGACCGATGATAAACTTCGAAACTGGGACTCGGACCTCTTGTCCGGCATTTCTGCCTGTCATGACCTTGAGCGTTAACTCCATATTACCGCCTGGGCTTCGTAGGGTGATCTTGAAAAGATCGAGCTAAAAATAATTCCAAATGGCGCAAAATGCACCTCTACGAAAGCTGAGCGATTTTAAGAGTATGGCTGGCTTCAGTCACGCGATTGCGGACGACCGGCGACTCGGAACAATTTAGCGTGTGTAGACGCCTAAGGGGATACCCGCAAGGCGACCATCACGAATTTCTGACACAGGCAATGCGCTACGAACATTAGTTATCAAAATCAAATCAGCATTATGCGAGCGCCTCCCGATGGACTCCCCAAGCTGATAGTACCAGTAACTGCCGACCGAGTCAAAGTTTTTGCGGGTAAATTACTTGCAAAAGCGATGTAGGCTGCGATGCAAAGCGTAGTGCAAATCTCGGCCCAAACAGCGCAGAGATTAGCGGTTCGAGACTGGAGGCACAAACTCATGTCTCAACGCGAGTTTGACGTTCTTACCCGAGGAAACTGTTTATGCGGTAATCTCAGCTATCGAGCCGTCAGCCACGATCCAGAGCCAAATTTATCGTTCGCGAAAAAGCTCCCCCGTTCGATAACATCGGCGTTTGGCCGTCGAAACACCAACGGCAACCGTAGATGATGTACAATCTGCCGCGACCACTCCTCCGCCAGTCGATCTGCGACTAAGTCGACCCCAGCCAATTCGCTAATTCCCAGTAGTTCAGGGGCCAATGGTGACGATCTCAACAGGAGGCTGCCGTGCTGCAAAACTGCCCCACGGCGACGCCGCTGTGCACTCCCGCAAATCTTAATGCTGCGCTGCACCTTGGGATCGGATTTTTCGAGCGAGTCCGGAATGCCGCAGAGGGCGTTCCCTACCGATTCCGCCGGAAGGCCGCAGTGGGCATTCTCGACATGTTGCAACGGCAACGCTTCGAGCAGTACATCGCCCTGGCTGCGACGTTGAAAACAGAGAAACGGCTCTTCGAGCTGCCGCGGCGTCGGGCCGCAAAGTTTGCCATGCACCCCGTACTCTGCCAGCACATCCAGCAACGAAAGGTGCATGAGTTGGTAGAAATCTTCGGGCCGCCGCGCCAACGGATGGCCGGCCGGCAAGACGCAACTGTAAGTCAATTCGCGATCGTGCAGAATTGCCCCGCCGCCGCTGGCGCGCCTGACTAGCTGGCAAGACCGGCTGGCCTCGTGCAACCGCCGATCAGCGTGTCGTTGGAAATAACCCAACGAAAGCGTCGGCTCGCTCCATTGATAGAACCGCAGCACGATCGGTCCG
>JAYTAU010000153.1:0-11944 GCA_043737375.1 Planctomycetia bacterium | reverse complement strand
GAGCGTACGACCGATCGGTTGGCCGTCGAGTTGCCAATGCAACCCGGCGGCAGGTCGCGCCAGATTAACCGTAGCTTGAAAAATGCCAAGCTGCGTTTCAGCAGTCAGTCCATTGAGTTGCCAGGCAAACGACGGCATTATTGGCGAATTGAAGACGGCATTATTCGAAGATTGGGGATTGAATACCCACCAATAAAAAAACCCCGCTGCTCACTTGCGTAAGACAGCGGGGCCGGAACAGAGAAGAGGCCGAAAGTGAATTTCTGTCCGATAGGATAAAAAGAATTAGGCAACCGCAACCAACTAATAATCACCGCTTGCCGGACTTTGTTAACCACTCGCGGACTTCTCTGTCGTGTATTCATCATAACAACTCCGCGGCTGCTGTCTATAGTTTGGCCAAAATTATTTCATTTTTTTCCGAACCCGTAATGTGTCCTGCAATTTAGGCAAACCGATCTCGGCCTTCGTATTCAATATCAACGACCGCAACCGAGCCGGCCATGATGGTTGTGAACCTAAGGCGGCCCGGCCTATAATCGCGACCGTTGTAACGCTAAGTCGAATACCTTTGACAACACTTCAATGCCAAGCTACATCGAGGTTTGCGAACAAGCCGCACGTGCTGGAGCGGTCGTACTCAAGGACTGGATCGGGCGTTTCCGAGTCCACGAGAAGGGACCGGCCGATTTGGTCACCGAGGCTGACATCGCGGCTCAAGATGCGGTCACGACCGTTATTCGCTCAGCCTTTCCCGATCACGATGTCTTGGGGGAAGAAGATCAGCAGGTTGTGGAACGCTGTTCAGACTATCGCTGGATTATCGACCCTTTGGACGGGACAACGAACTACGTACATGGCGTGCCGCATTATGCGGTGTCTGTCGCACTCGAACATCGCGGAAAGCTTACGGCCGGAGTGGTTCTCGACCCGTCGGCCGACGAATGCTTTTGGGCGGCAGCCGGCGAAGGGGCATATTTAAACTCCAAACGGTTAAAAACCAGCAGTACTGAACAGCTGTCCGACGCCCTGGTTGCGGCCAGTTTTCCACCGGCGGTAACGCTTGAATCGCGAGAAATCGGCGAATTTTGCCAGGTATTGGTTCGCAGCCGAGCAGTTCGGCGGACCGGCTCTGCGGCCCTAAACCTGGCCTATATCGCAGCCGGCCGGTTCGATGCCTATTGGGCTCGCGAAACCAAATCCTGGGATGTTGCCGCGGGGGCCTTATTGGTCGCCGAGGCCGGGGGCATCATAACCGGACTGGATGGCGAAAAATTCGAGGTCGATCGCCCTCGGTTTCTGGCAACCGGCAGCTTTGCACTGCACCGAGAAATGCTGGCGTTTGTCGGCGAAATGTAATGGCGGCAATCCAGCCGTTCAAAATGTTGCATGGTGCCGACTTCCATAGAAAGTCCAGTCGTTCACAAGAGTTTTCTGGCTAAAAAGCTTCGAGTTATCCGTTCGGCGAGTTAAAGTGGAGGTCTACTCCTGTAGTTCTCGTCTCGATTTTCAGCCAAAACCGTCTGCCCTGGCTGTCAGGGAAATGGTCCTCTTAAAAGGGGCGTTTGAGCGTTGCTTCGTAATCGTTCCATCGTTGTCGCAGTCATCTCAGCTCTGACCTGGCTCAGTCTCCTCGGGCATTTTGGTGCCTCGGCGCAGACCGTTGAAACGGTTGCGCCCGGTGCGTCGGCGGCCAATAGCGACTCGAAAACCGCCATGCCCCCGGCGGTTAAAACACTGCCGGCAGCCGAAGAGGTCAAGCCCGAGATTTTATATCTGCGCGACAAGGAAAACCGCTTAGTTCCAACGCCAGGCATCTCGTACGAAGACTTTGTCGAGCTGTTTCGGCTAAAAGCACAACTCGCCAAACCGGCAGCCGGCCCGCGTTTCAATTTGCATCAATTGACGATCGCGGGCGAAGTTCGCGGACAGAACGCCGAACTGCAAATCAAACTCAAGCTTAGCCTCAATGAAACAGGCTGGCAGCAAATACCGCTCGGTCTTGCTCAAGCGGCGCTCAAACATGCCGCCGTTTACGAAGGCGATGGCGAATACTATCTGCAGTTCGATCGCGAACTGAAACAGTTTGTCGTTTGGCTGCGCGGCGAGAAAAAAAGCGAACATCGACTGACCATGACAACCTTGGTGCCGTTAACGGCTAAAGCCGGCGGCACTCGTTTGGAGCTCAATCTCCCGACGGCCACGACTTCGCAATTGACATTGCGTGTGCCCCAGGCAGATTTACTGGCGACGTCGCCGGCCGAGGGGCCTGCACCCGAGGTTGCGTCGATCTCGGACCAAATTTCGGAAATCACGGCGCTTGGAATCGGCGGTCAATACCGACTGGATTGGTCGTCGAATGATCGTCCCACAGCGCGTCAGCCCGTGGTGCTCGAGAGCAACGGCGTGTTACTGGTGAAAATCGACGGTCGCAGCGTGACGAATGAGGCCACGCTGACGGTTCGCAGTTTTGGGGCCGAATTCGATCAATTCCGCGTCAAGCTGCCCAAGGGATCGGTTCTGGTCGGCGGCCAACAGACGGGTTACACCCTGACGTCGACCGGTACGACTGCGGCGCCGTTGGTCGAGGTCAAGTTGGCTCAAAAAACGGTTGGTCCGATCGACGTTAAAATTATTGCCGAGCGCGCCTACGATATCACCAAACCGAGCGAGACGCTCGAACTGGCGGGCTTCGAAGTGGTCGAGGCCGTTGCTCATCGGCAAGGGGGCCAAATCGGCGTTGTGGTCACCGGCGATTGGCAAGTGATCTGGGACAAACGGGTTCGTGTTCGGCAAATCGACGAAGCGGTCGATGCGTTCAAACGCAAGGATTTGTTCGCGGTTTTCGAGTACGTCGGCCAACCCTGCTCGATTCTGGCTCGCGTGGTCCCTCGCAAAACACGGGTCACCGTCGATCCTGAACTCGTCTATCTGGTCGATGCGAATGAAACGGTTCTCGAAGCTCGTCTGAAATACAATGTGCGCGGGGCAAAAGTCTTCGGCTTCGATCTGGATCTTTCGGGTTGGGATATTGACGAGATCGGACCAGTCGGCATCGTCGATCTAGCATCATTGGCGACCGGCGAAGATGCCCGCTTGCGGATTCCGCTGTTGCAACCTTCGACCGGCGACATTGAAATTACATTGCGCGCACGGCGGCGTCATTCCGTATCGGCCGACGGTCTCGAACTGAGCCTTCCGGTACTTCAGGCCGACACGGTCAACCCGGCTACCGTGGCGATCGTCCCGGCCGACAACGTCGAGCTGGTCACCCAGGCCGAGGCTGTGATGGCCCTAAGCCCTCAACGAGGCACCCCTGGAATTCGCTTGCCGATTCGGCAACAGGCTGCATTGTTGTTTCGGGCCGAACGTTCGCCCGCCAAGTATGTCGCGCAAGTCACCGTCCACGAGCGAAAGACTGCGGTGCAAGTCAGCAGCCAAGTTCAGATTGCCGAACAACTCGCTAAGGTCGAACAGCGCGTTCAATACGAAATTTTGTACGAGCCGGTGGATCGATTGAATTTCGAAGTGCCGCGTAATTTGTTACTCGCAGGACAAATTTCAGTTTTGGTCGGTGGGCGATCGCTGAACGCGACATTGGTGGCCGACGACGAAACCAATGAGCTGGTCCGTTATCAGGTGCTACTAGCTCAGCCTTCGATCGGCAGTGTCGAGGTGAACATTCGATACGCGGTGCCCTTGGAGCGATTGCAACCCGCGGCCACCGAAGTTTCCGACGTACCGCTGATGATGCCCATTGAAGGGCGAATGCTGTCGAACACCTTGCGGCTGATGCAGTCGCCGAACTACAAAGTCGATGTTCGTCCCGGCGTTTGGGCTGCGCGAACGAACGAGGTCGTCGATACCGGTAAGCTGTTCGAGTATTCTGCCGACCAGCGCGCAACGGTGCTGCCGCTCTCGATCGGATTGGACGAACAGCGAGTACCAGGTTCGACGGTCGTCGATCGAGCCTGGGTTCAAACCTGGCTGACGCCGCCGATTCGACAAGAGCGCGCCGTGTTTCAGGTACAGTCGAATGATACGCAGCTTCATCTGACAATGCCTGTCGGCGTCAGCCTGTCCGACATGGAAGTGGTTTGCGACGGCAAGCCGGTGGCTCCCGTCGTGAGCAATCACCTGGGCCTGACCATTCCACTGCGATCGGTGATTGAAGGCGCGCGACACACGATCGATCTGAGGTATCGTTATCAAGATGGCAGCCCGTCGCGAAGTCGCATTCGCTTTGCCCGTCCGGAATTCGCCAACGACGTTCGCGTGCGACGGTTGTATTGGCAACTGATCGTGCCGGCCGATCAACATTTAGTGATCAACGATGCGGGCTTAACCCCTGAATTCGTTTGGCTTGGGCAGGCAATCGGCTGGCAGCGTGACAACCTGTTGAGTCAAACGCAACTTGAAACTTGGACCGGTGCTCTGGCAGAGCCGGCAGTACCTGCGGCCCTTAACTCGTATCTCTTCAGCTTGCCCGGTCAGTCCGGAGACCAAACAGTGTTGTTGGCCGGGCGAAGCCTGTTGGTACTCGCCGCATCGTCGGGATTATTGTTGGTCGGTCTGGTATTGATTTACTTGCCGCGGCTGCGACATCCGGCGACACTGGGCGTGGGTATCGTCGTGTTGTTTGCCTTGGTATTGGCGTATCCCGAGCCGGCCCTGCTGATCGGACAAGCCGCGGTGCTGGGGCTATTCCTGTCGATACTGGCGCTGCTCCTGTTTCGCGCGACACAACGACGCCGGTTACAAACGCCGCAATCGGTCGCCTCGCGCAGCTCGATCATGTCTCGATCGCCAAGCGATGTGTTGTATCGGCCCAGTCCACCGGCTTCTGCCGGTTCGACGGCCACGGCGGCTATCTCCCTCGTGCGGCCCGTCAGTGAGTCCCAGGCGCGATGAACCGACCGCTGCAAAACGTGTCGTTGTTCTTTCTAAGCGTATTGGCGTGGTTCGCCTGTTCGTTGCGACTCGAAACATTGCGCGCCGATTCACCCCCCGCGCCGGCCGACGGATCGGTGGTGACCGTTGCTGCGGGTACGGAGTCACCGGCGGCCGCAAAATCCAGCTTGGATGATCCACTGAAATTTCGCCGAATCCTGGTGCCTGCCGGCCAAATTGAAAAATGGCCGCGCGGCGATGAACGGCTGATCCCGATGTCGGCCGACGAATTCGAACGCCGCTTGCGCGACTTGCCAAGTCAGCAAAATGCACCGCGTCAGCGAGCGGATTTGATCGAAGCCATGTACGACGCTTCGCTCGATGCCAACGGCGATTTGGTGGGCAGCGGCACCTGGATAATTCGACATACCGGGAAAGAGCATTCGATTATCGACTTGGGTTCTCTCAATCTAGCGCTTGGCAAATTGCGGTGGGACGACGCACAAACTGCGCGCGTATTACTAGGCACCAATGCCACGGGGCAAGCGAAACTGGCGGTCGATCGCGCCGGAACTATCGCCTTTGCGTGGTCTTCGCGATCCGAAAAACAAGCTGACTCGGATTCACGTTTCGATCTCAAACTGGCCCCCTGCGCGTCGAGTCAACTCCGATTGAAGCTGCCCAATGATTGGACGCCGATCGTCGCGGGTGGAACCGTTGTCGAATCGAGCGAGTCCGATGCCGGACGACGGCGTTGGGTCATTCAGGCAACCGGACAAGCTGAACTGGCAATTCAATTGACGAAACAACCGTCCGCAGTCGAGCCGCGCCCGGCGCTGGTGTTTCGACCCAAGTTGATCTACGAACTTTCGCCGCGCGGACTGCAACTGACCGCGGAATGGAAGATCGACGTGCTGGAACGTTCGACTCGCAAATTGCAGGTCGACTTGGACCCGAGCCTGACGCTGCTGGGGGTTCGCCAAGGTGAGAAATCGGTGCCTTGGCTTGCCGATGCTGACTCCCCGGCCAATGTGCAGCGGATCACGCTGACGCTACCCGACAGTATTTCGGGCATCAACAACCCATTGCGATTGGCAGCCGCCGCGCCACTGGTAACCGACAAGCCTTGGCGTTTACCGCGGCTTCACCTGAGCCAAGCGACTTGGCAAGAGGGAACCACGGCGCTGCGGATCGAATCGCCGTTGACTCTAACGCAATTCGACACTTTCGACTGCCGTCCATTGAAACGCGAGACCGACGGCGTCGCCAACACCGTCGAGGCCTTTGCGCTGCAACCGCTTTCGGCCGCAGCCGAGATCGACCTTGTCGTAACGCAACTCAAAGGCAAGTTTCAAAGCTTCAGCGCCACGACGATCGACCTGCTTGGAACTGAGGTGAACGGTCGCCTCGAGGCCGAGATCACGGCGATTGAAGGCGAACGATTCGTCATCGAAGCCGAAATCTCGCCCGACTGGGTGATTGATTCGGTCACGTCGTCGCCGCCAGGATTGGTGGCCGACTGGAGCCGCGAGCGTACCGCTTCACACGCTTCGCGATTGCTGGTTCGACTCTCGAAAACGGTCAATCGAGATCGACCGTTGCGCTTGATCGTCAACGGTCAGCGCCGACGCGCACCGTTGGGTGATACGCTGACCCTCAACGATTTGCGAATACTGACATTAGACGATATTGCCGCCGCGCGGCGATTGATGGTGCTGCGAACCAACGGTCCTTATCGTCTGGAAGTCGAACCCGTCGACGAACTGACCCGACTCGATGCTCGTCGACTATTGCCCGCGGACGCTGCACTGTTGGGGGATAACACGCGTGGAATCATTTTTGTCGCCGATCAGACGGCCGACGATCTACGGGTGCGTTTGCTCAGCGAAACTCCCCGGTTCACTAGTAACATTGACGTCGAGGCGCTGCTTACCGATCGCGGGTATTCCGAATCGTATGCGATTCATTGCGTGCCTGAATCGAACGAACTGGATCGGGTGTTGGTGCATTTTTCGGCCGTTCGCACGGAAGCTTTTAGCTGGACGATCGAGTCGACCGAACCGAACTCGATTATCGCGCGACGCTTGACCGAATCTGAATCGGCCGCAAACCATTTACCGACAACTGGCGAAACCTGGCAGGTTGACCTGGCTCAGCCGCGCGGCACTCCTTTCACGTTGCATGCGACTCGCGTGCTGCCGAAGACCGACACCATGCCGGTGGCGCTGGCGTCGACGGTGCAAGCCGCTTCACAACGTGGCAGTGTCGTCATTCGATCGTCGGCCGCAAACGTGCCGACCATTCGCCGCAGCAGGCTCAAATCGGCTCCAACCGAACCCGTGGCGCACGATACGATTCAGTCGGTCCTCGGACGCTTCGCTTACGACCCTGCGGAAGATGCTCTGGCCGGTGACGATCAGCCACTTGAGTTGATCCGTGCGACTGCGACGGAACGCGTATTACCAATGTGGGTTTGGCGTTGGCAAATCGATTCGTGGTATTCGTCAGCCAATACGACCGACTTCCGTGCAAGATTGGCGATCGAGAATACCGGCCGATCCGACTTGCGATTGACATTCGCCGGTGCCCGACAATCGCCGTTGGTGCGGCTCAACGGCGAACTATTCACCTCGGCGGTGTTCGACAACCTTACGCAAGAATTGCGAATCGAATTACCGATCGGCCGGCGATTTGTCAATATCGAGCTTGAATGGACCGAGAACGACACAGGTCTGGGGGTCGTTTCGCGTAAACAACTGCGATTTCCGACGATCAATATTCCGGTTTTGACGCGAAGTTGGACTGTCTGGCTGCCGCGCGAATATGAATTGTCCGATTCTGCGATCGCTTGGCACTCCGCCGGTGGGTTCGCCTCGCCATCGTGGACACAGCGATTGTTCGGAGTGCTGGGCCGCCCGCCGAAATCAACAACTTTCGAACCCTGGTCGCGGCGCGACTGGTCCGAACTCAGCAGTGTCAGTGCGGTCGATCCGAATCTACGCTGCGCGACGGATTTTATTCAAGCAACCAATGCGCCATCTGTATCAACTTCGGCACGTTCGCGCGATACCTGGGGCGAGCGACTATACGGTAGTTGGCTGGAAGCAAGCAGCTTGCAGCCCGGTTTACAGACTTCCCTATTGATTCATGTACCCGGCCTCGAGCGGTGCGGCATCCTTCCCGCTGGTTTAGTGCCGATTTCGAACGATCAAGCGAGCAATCTTGCGGATACAACACAATCGCTCCCGGTCGATGCGTCGTGCGGTGCCCTCGTGGTCTTGGTGCATCCGCGTGGATTGTTGTTGACTAGCCGCCAGGCGGCCGACGTATTCTTGCCGGCGAACGACGATCATCGGTCGGTCCGCCTGATTTCCGCCGGACCGCTTGCCGACGCCTTCGAAACCGCGACGCTCGAACAGCTTTTGGGGCCGGTCACCAGCATTGAAACCTGGTTGAATTTACCCCCCGCAAACCGAGCCGATTGGGATCGCAACGAATCGATCAGCGGTAACTCCTCGTTCGATCAAAGCTGGCGGGCGTTTCGGTTCGAAGCGCCGTTTGACGGCCAATTGACCGTAACAGTCGTTCGTCCGAGGTCGATTCAGGGATTTTGCATCGCGATCGGATTTGCCTGTGTGCTGATCATGTGGCGAATGAGTTTGCCGCCGTTGGTGAAAGTCGCCGTCTGGGGAGGTTGTGCCATCGCCGCGCTGTTGCTGCCGGTAAGCATCGCGCCATTGGGAGCTGCGGGTTTTGCCGGTTTAATGCTAGGGCAACTCGGCCGCTGGTTTTTTCCAACATCGAGTGAACCGTCCGATTCCGATGAAATCGCCGCAACGCCCTCCGAAGCTGCTACGTCTTACGCTGGCGTACTTCAGAGGTCGCTGACCATCCTCGCAGTTGTCGCCACACTTTCTGCGGCAGTTGCCACTGCCGACCCGTCGATGAATTCCAAGCTCACGCGGGCAGCACCAATCCCGTCCGCCGTCGAAATGATCTACGATGTATTGGTGCCGGTCGACGAGCAGCAACGCCCGACGGGCGACTTGGTTTATTTACCCGAGCGATTTTACAACGCACTTATTCGTCGCACGACGGCTACGGAATCCCAAGGTCATGCCGACTGGTTGCTGTTGAACGCGCGGTATCGCGGATCGTTGACGCGCGAAACTCGCAGCAGTCGTCGAGTGCTCGATTGGGGCGCGGCTTTCGAGTTCGAGACATTTGCGGACGGCGTGACGATCAAAATTCCCTTCGGCAATGACGGGGTGCGACTGTTGCCCGACGGCGCGACGATCGATGGCAAGCCGCTCTCGTTAAACTGGGATGCGGCAACCAAACGCAGTTCGTTCGATGTCGCCGGTTCCGGGTTGCATCGCGTGGAGATCGCATTCCGCCCCGTCGCAATCACGGCCGGCGCGCGACCGAATTTCGAATTTTCCATTCCCGCTTGCCCCGTTGCCGAAGCCAAAGTCACACTACCGATCGATGGTGAAACTGGACACATTGATTCGCGCGGGTCGGTCCGGATCGACGACACGGATCACTCGCTCCACGTATCGTTGGGCGGCGTCGATCGTCTGACGTACAAGGTCGATGACCCTGAAATCGCGTCGGCTCAAAAGCCGGTCATCGAGGTCGATGACGTGCAATGGCTTAAAATTCGACCCGGCAGCCGCACGCTCGATGCGAGATTTCAGACCACGGTTCGTCGCGGACGGTTGCGACAACTGGTGCTGCAAGTGGATCCGCGACTTCAATTGTTGCCCTTGCCCATCGGATCGCCGGTGACTCGCGTGCCGCTGGTTCGAGGCGCGTCCGAGCACGATCGCTCGGGGCAAATCGTGTTGGACTTTACTCGACCGATAACCGATCGAGCCGTCGTCGACCTTGCGTTCGTGCTGACCGATTCGGTCGCCGCCGAGGAATTGCGTTGGCCTCGGCTCGAAGTATTACAGTCGCAAGCGACGCGTCGAACCATCGCCGTCAGCGTCGATCCTTGGTTTGAATTCACACCGCAACCGGCCGCGTCGGCCAAGCCGCTTACTCCGCTGCAATTCGCCGCGGCCTGGGGCCGGCCCGAAGCGCCACCGACGTTGGCATATAACGTTTCGTCAGGCGATGGCCAACTGAGCCTTTCGATTCGCGCGCCGACCGTCCGCGCCGCGCCCGACGATACCACGGTTTATACGCTGGGCCGCAAGGAAATCGATTTCGTTTGGGCGTCGGATGTCGTCGTCAGTAGCGGTAATCGCTTGCAGTTTCGCGCCAAAGCGCCGACCGGACTCGAAATTACCTCGGTCGAAGTGCGCGACAACGCCGGAGTAAGACCGCTGCGCTGGTCGCGTTTCGAAAAAGGAGGTCTATCGATATTTCTCGAGACGCCGCTCGGCGGGCAATTTCGCATTATTGCCCGCGGTCGCCTGCCCGTCGATAAGCCCGGCGAGCTGCCGTTACCGACGATGCGCCTTGACGACGCGGAATTGCGAACGTCGACATTGTTGCTGCTGCGACGATCGAGCGTAACTGCATCGCTCGTCGAACGGGGCGGGCATGTGCTACTTAATGCGCAAGATAGCGAGAACCTGCTGGATTCGGCCCGGCAACAAAAATGGATCGACCAGATCGAAACCGAACCATTGTCGATGGTCGCCGCCTTGTCCGGCAAACGGCCCAGCGGTCGGTTGGCGATCGAGTTGTCGAAAAATCAACCGGAAGTGAATGCGATGCAAGTCACGACTATCAGTCGCGGTGCCGATACCTGGTCCGCGAATGTGCATTTAGACTTAGATGTGACTGCCGGATTGCTCGATCAAATTCGTCTGAACGTACCAGCGACTTGGAAAGGGCCTTACGAGATTTATCCCCCGGTCGAGACCCGCCTCGTCGAAGTTCCAGGCGAAAGTCGTTTGCAACTCATCTTACGACCGAAGGCACCGCTGCAAGGTGACGTGCGATTTAGAATTCGAGCCCCCATCGCCATTGCCATGGGCCGGCGACTACGAGTGCCCGATATCGAATTGAGCCAAGCGACTCGCTTGCGAAAATTCGAAGTACTACCGACTCAATTCGATTTGCAGCAGCTCGATTGGGATACTCAAGGGCTGGCAGCCGAGCAACTTCCCGAGAGGCTGGCCTATACTCTGACCGATTCGGCCCCCAGCCGGTCGTTCGCGGTGACGGGTCCTCAATCGCACGCCGAATTGCGTTCGATCGAAAAACTTTCCGACAGCCCTCAAGTTCGCCTTGCCGATATTGTCATGACCTGGACCAGCGACGGCACGTGCTTCGGAAGCACGGCCTTCGATTTGGAGCCGGCCGGAACCCCCAGTTGTCTATTGGCAATGCCCGCCGGCGCTGAGTTGATCTCGGTCAACATCAATGGTCGAGTCGAATTGCCGGCCCAAGTCGCCGACGACCGCTGGCGGTTGATGCTAGGCACGGGCAGTCTGCCGCAACGGATCGAAGTCATTTTCCGCGGCAAATTCTCGAGCCAAGCCGGATTATCGGCCACCTCGCTCGAAGCGCCGCGGTTGTATCAACTGCCCGTCGAACGAACGCTGTGGACCGTTTCGAGCCCCGCATGGGCAGGCAGTGCGACGATCGACCAGGGCGAACGCATCGAGCCGTTGCGTTACGAAATGGAACGTCTCGAATCGATGGCCGCGTTACTCGAGTCTGCCTCCACCCCGCTGGCCGATTTGCCCGTTGAGGATGTCTCGCGTTGGTATTTGCCTTGGGCACGCCGGCTGCTGGCATTGCGGGCGGCCATCGATTGGCAGGGTGAATTGAGCCACAACCTCGAAGCCAGTCGTCAGGCTGCAACTCAAGTAACATTGATCGACCAGGAACAAACTCGCTTGGCACGGCGGTTGGCAACCATCGACCTGGTCAATCGATTGGCAAGTCAACGAGAGGTCGTCGATGGTGCCGGTGAGTTGGTTCTCGCCTCGACCGGGCGTTGGGCCGGTCCTGCTCATGCGATGATCGTGGGCGAAAGTTCGACGTTGTCGCTACAGTATCCGGTGTCACAGCCGGGCGACATGCAACGCCG
>JAYTAU010000152.1:0-1917 GCA_043737375.1 Planctomycetia bacterium | reverse complement strand
TCGGCGAACACCCGCGCGGCCTCGATATACGTCGGGTCGTTCAGCAGTACCAATGCCTGTTGCGGCACGTTGGATCGCGTCCGCTCGGCGGTACATTCTTCACGCGTCGGTGCGTCGAACGCCGTCAGGCTGGGGTGCAAGAAAGTTCGCTGCCAGTGCGTGTACAACCCGCGACGATACTGACTCTCGCCCGTGTCATTCTGATAGGTGCGTTTGGGGAAGTTCAAAAAGTCCCAATAGCCTTCGGGCTGATACGGATTCACGCTCGCACCGCCGACTTTGCGGACCAGCAGTCCGCTGACGGCCAGCGCGTTGTCGCGGACCATTTCGGCTTCGAGTCGAAACCGCGATTGGCGCGCAAAGTATTTGTTCGTGGGGTCGAATTCGAGTTGCGCCTTGGTCGGAATACTGCTGCGGCGGTACGTGCTCGACATGACCATCAGTCGCACCAGCCGCTTGACGTCCCAGCCGCTTTCGACAAAGTCGACGGCCAGCCAATCCAACAGCGCGGGGTTGCTGGGCCATTCGCCCTGCGCGCCGAAATCTTCCAGCGACTTGTTGATGCCGGTGCCGAAGAACAGCATCCACATTCGATTGACGAACACGCGCGCGACCAACGGGTTGTCTCGCGCGACCAACCAGTTGGCCAAGTCCAGGCGCGTGGGCCGGCGACCTTGCACGGTCAACTGCTTCATAAAATGCGGCACGGCGGGCTGGACGATTTCGCCCGTGTCGTCCTGCCAGTTGCCGCGCGGCAAAACGCGAATCGGTCGCGGGTTCTCGGCCATCGAGACCAATGTTTTGGGAATGCTGTCGATCAGTTCCGTGCGTTGCTTCTCGATTTCGGCTTGTTCTTTGCGCAATGGATCGAGCAGCGGCGCAATGCTGCGATAATGCGAAGCAAGCTTTTTGGATTGCTCGGGTGCGCGTTTGTCGGCATCGATCAGCACGATTTCGATCAGATCTTTCGGCGGTTCGAGCGGGTCGGTTTTCGCAGCGGGTTGCTTGGTGCCTTGCTTTTTTCCAGACTTCTTCTCCGACTTCTTGTCGGCAACCTTCTTTTCAGATGCTTTTTCGTTCGAGGCTTGTTTATCGGCAGCTTGCTCGTCACGAACCTCATCAGCGCTTGTAGAATTCTCAGCTTGCTCGGCATGCCGCTCGCGCACGGCTAGTTCCCATTCGGTCTGTACAGCGGTCAACTCATCGGTCGTTTTGTTGAGCTGTTCTTTGATCGCGCCGATTCGCTCGTCGAACGCTTTGATCTTTGCGGTTTGCTCATCGCCGGCAAGCATCATGCCCGGCTCGCGCTTGCCCGTGGGAGCTTCCTTTACGTCCGCAAAAAACGCAGCCAGGCTATAAAAATCTTTGGCCGAATACGGATCGAATTTGTGGTCGTGGCATTCGCAACAGCCCATCGTGGCGCCCAGCCAAACGGCCGAGACATTCCGCACGCGGTCGGCCATGTACTTAGCCGCGTACTCTTTCGGTTGCGCGCCACCTTCTTCGGTCGTCATCAGCAGCCGGTTATAGCCTGAGGCGATTTTTTGTTCCTGCGTGGAGTGCGGCAGCAAATCACCGGCCAACTGTTCAACCGTGAACTGATCGAACGGCTTGTTGCTATTGAAGCTGTTGATGACGTAGTCGCGATAAGGCGTGATGTTGCGCACATTGTCGCTATGAATTCCGTTGGTATCGGCAAATCGCACCAGGTCGAGCCAGTACATGGCCAGCCGCTCGCCAAAGTGCGGCGAGGCAAGCAGCTTGTCGACGAGCTTGTCGTACGCGTCGGGACTGGTGTCTTTCGAAAACGTTTCGACGTCTTCCTTCGTCGGCGGCAAGCCGGTCAGGTCGAAGTGCAAGCGCCGCATCAACGTGACAGGATCGGCCAGTCCGGCCGGCAGCTTGCCGATTTCATTG
>JAYTAU010000151.1:0-1919 GCA_043737375.1 Planctomycetia bacterium | reverse complement strand
ACGCGTCAAGAAACTCGCGGGCGACGTCGATCAACCGTTCGCACAGTTGATTGCCGACCTGAAACAGCGCGGCATGTTGGACAAAACACTGATTGTTTGGATGGGAGAATTCGGGCGCACGCCCAATATCAATGCGCGCGGCGGACGCGATCACTATCCGCGGGCGTTCAACGCGGTCATGGCCGGCGGCGGTGTTCGCGGCGGTCAAGTAATCGGCGAAACGGACAAGGCCGGCGCGGCTGTCACCAATCGACCGATCACCGTGGCCGATATGTTTCAATCGATCTGCAAAGTCATGCAGATCGATGCCGGCAAAGAAAACATGAGCAGCATCGGCCGACCGATCAAAATTGTCGACGGCGGCGAAGCGGTGAAAGAACTGTTTTCGTAAGGTTCGCGGAACAGTGAAAAGAGGCGCGTGGCGATGATCACGCATCCTTGCTTAGCTAAGCAATCACTCCGAGCCTTGGCGTCCCCGCCGAGGGTTCTGCCCCGCTACTATTCGATTCGCGCACCGTCGACGAACAGCCGCGAGCTGTTGATTTGCCACTTCGGCGCGACTTTGTCTAACAACTCGGAGTTCGTAATTCGAGCTTCGCTCGGCCCATCCATAAATATCTGACTGCGCCCGTTGTCGCCGACCAGGCAATCGTCGATCGCTGCCTGCGATGCGCCGCGGATCGCGATTCCACTGCGACCGTTGCCGCGACAGGTCAATCCTGAGAGTAACACCGGCCCCACCGAGTCATGCACTTGAACGCCGTCGATCTGAAAACCCTGCACAAACAGATCGACCACCACGGCATTGCGCACTTTGTACAAGGTGATACCCGTGGGCTGGCTGGCGAACGAGGGATTGTATTGGTGCGGCAAGCGGTCTTTCTCGACACGAAAATACAGATGCCCCTTCGAGAGAATCCATTCCAGCGGTTGCAATTCGTTGACGGTTGACATCCGGCTGGTCGTAGCCAACTGCCGTGCGGGCAGTCCATCCAAAAATAATTGTTGATATTGCAACTGTTGAAGCGGAAACCGGAACGTGTTGTTCTGCACCGCCTCCCAGCGATCGGGCACCGGAGCCGAACCCGAGAGCGTGGCCCCGTTACCTTCGATAATAAACGGGCGATCCACACGACCGCTGTGACGATTGCCGACCAGACTGATGCTCTCTTGATAGGGGCGACCCGAATTGGCCAACACGATTCGGTCGCCGGCACCGGCCATACGCAGCGCTTTGGCAATGGTTTGGGTCGGGCCGAGCGGTGCGCCGGGAGCGGCCTCGGTTCCGTTCCAAAGATCGTCGCCCGCCACGTTATCGACATACCAGTCGCGGCCGATCGCAATCGGATGGCCAATCGCCGAATACAGGACGAACGCAAAACAGACAATCAAATAGCGGCTGAACATGAGCATTTTCGTCGGTTAGATTGCCGGTTCGGCCGTTTGGATCATCGAAATCAACAAACCACCTATTACTTTCATCGTACCTGACGACGCAAAAGGTCGAACTTTGCTGCGACCGGCGTTAAATGCGATACAGCAATAGGAGATACCAAGGTTGGATTTTTCTAGTATAGTAGGACGTTCGGTCTGCGCGGCTTGGCGAAGCTGAATTTGATTTCACCCGCCGCTCTGGACGATGCCAACTCTGATGAAGTTGTTAGTGAATTCAATAGGTCTGCTGCAACAATCCTGCTGATTGACGTTGTTGCGACATTTGCAGCGACGGAAGCCGCAGAGCGCATTCCCTTGCAGAATTCACGAAATACCTTCTTATGGCCGGTAGACGGAGCCGGTAGCCTGACGCACGGTGGCGCTTAAATCGTTTCTAAGGATCGTGCGCCCGTCGACATGGCTGTATCAACTTCTCAAACCGATCCCAATTCTCGGCTGCCTTCAGACACCGTGCGCACGATTGC
>JAYTAU010000150.1:0-4935 GCA_043737375.1 Planctomycetia bacterium | reverse complement strand
CAGAGCATCGCCACGAAAGAGATTTCGCGCAACGTGGCCGAGACCAGCACTGCCGCCACCACGGTGTCGCGCGGTGTGACCGAGAGCGCCTCGGCCTGCCAAGAAATCGCCAAGAGCATCACGTTGGTCGATCAGGCTGCTCGTCAGACCGCGGGGGCAGCGACTGAGACTCAACAAGCCGGCCGCCAGATGCACGTTTTATCCGAAGAACTACAGACACTCGTGGCAAAGTTCAAAGCCTAGTGAACCGACACCGCGAGACAAGATTCGATCGGCTTTACTTGACCCCCGGCGGCAAGTCGGGAATTCCCAGGCCGATGTCTGGAATATCAATGTCCGTCGGCGGCGGGGGCAGAATGGCGTCCCCCGTTGCCGGCGGCTTGGCGTTAGGGTCGAAACGCGGCATATCGCCCGCCTGCTTTTTTCGAATGCCTTCCATCAGGCTTTGCCGCGTGCCGTCGGCAAAGGTGACTTCGAGCTGGGTGACTCCCCATTCGCCCTCGACCAGCCGGGCGGCCGTCGAAACATCGGCCTTGCCGGTGGGGCCGTAAATACTGAAATTGAACCGAGCCATGCCGGTCTTGCTGTCCGTCGGCAGATTGCCGCTGGGATTCCAACCATCGGCGACGGGCGCGCCGAGCCGGTCGGCGACTTCGGTACTTTGTCGGACTTCACTGAGCGCCATTTGGTATGGCTCACTCGACTTATAACCGTTGGCCCGCAATAACACAAAGCCGCCGATGCCGGCCGCGCCAATCAGCAGCGGGCCTAAAATCAACGCCGGTACGAACCATTTCCAATTGCGTTTGAACCAGCCGCGAGAATGCTGTGCAGGGAGAGCCGTAGTTATCGATTGCGTCGCCATGAGAGCCAGTGGGGAGTTCGGAAATAGGGCGAGGGGAATGACGCGTCGAGCTTCGCACTTCCTCTGGCAACTACTGCGTGTCGTGATCGCGGCACCAGCTGATCTTCTCGGCCGTAGTGGACGGCAGGCTGTCGGAGGCCGCGGTCTTCGATTTAGCCGGCGGCGTTGTCTTAGTCTTAGCTATCGGCGTTTCGACCAACTCATCGGCAGTGTCCTCCTCGGCAACCGATTCGCTTTCCACAGTTGGGGCTTTTTTTGCACGAGCGGCGGCGAGGATGTCAGCCGTACTCATTTTGCCCGGTTTGGCTTCGCCCTTCGCTGCCGGTTTGGCTGCCGCGGACTTCGCCGCAGTCGGCTTGGGCTTTGCTTCGCCGGGATTGGCAGGTGCAGCGCCGGCGCCGGCTTTTCCGCGTGCGGCGGCAAGAATCTCGGCCACGCTCATTTTGCCCGGCTGGGCACCCGCAGCGGCGGGCTTAGCACCGGCCGGAGCCTTGGCTACAGGGGCTTTGGCAGCCGGTGCCTTGGCAGCGGCGACTTTCTTTTCAGGCTTGGGTTGCGGCTGATCGACCACCCGCAAAAAATCCAGCTCGATATCATACCAGGCGATATTCGCGTACTGATCGAACTCGACCAGGGCGCGGCCGTTCATGTTGATGGTGCGAACGACGCCGGTTGCGTCGCGAAAGCGGGCCAATTCGGGCCGCGACGCATCGACAACGACCAGTTTGTCGGTGTATTCGCGCTGCAACTTTTCGATATGCTCGAAGACCATCGGGCTAATACTAAATTAGAAGGACGAAACAGATTTCTTCGCAAGAAAAACGATTCCAACAACATTGTGTGAAAAATAGTCGATCGAAGCAAGCCGAGCCTCGGTTCCACAAGTTTCTTATCGGCTGGGCTCGCATAGCTGGAATGGGCTTTGCATGACTAATTGATTAAAAGTCGGAGCTTACTTCGACTGCGACGGTGCTCCGGGAAGCAACTTGGCACTGGGGTCTTTGGGGTGCTTGTCGAGCGCCAAGAATGCGAACAAATCGGCGATCTCTTGCGGCTTGTACTGTTTCTCGATGCCCTCGGGCATCATTGAGAGTTGGCTGACGATCACTTCGTCGATATCCGCACGAGCGATCGTTTCGACTTTGCCGCCTTGCATCTTCAGCACTACGCGTTGGTCGTTGTCTTCGGCCAGCAGTCCGGTCAACGAACGACCGTCGTTGGTGACCACGGTGCGGGCCTGATACGATCCGCCGATGACCAGGCTGGGGTCCAAGACGTTACTCAGTAGTTGATCGAAGGAGTTACGGCCGTTGAGCGTGATGTCGGGTCCCACGTCGTGGCCCTCGCCATGAATTTTGTGGCATTGCGCGCAGAGATTCTTAAACACCTTCTCGCCGGCGTGCGGGTCGCTGGGTGTTTCATTCAAGAGCTTGCGAACTTCGACGATGACTTGTTCGCGTGCCGGGTTACGCTCGGTTCGCACGGTGCCCCATTTTGCGGTGACTAGTTTGACCAATTCGTCGTCACGACTGGCCAGCAACTTTCCGACCTGATTGGCATTGAGTGCCTGGGCGGGAATTTTATTCTCGCCGATGGCAACCAATAGCGCTTTGCTCCAGACTACGCGCTGTGTGAGCAGTTCGATGGCCTTGGACTGTAAATCGCTATCGAGCTTTACATACGCGGCCAACACAATCTCGGCGATTTGCGGGCTATCGCTACGCCCCAACGCAGAGAGAACTCCGGTACGCCAACTTTCTGAATTGCTTTTGCTCGGAGACAAAGCCGCCGCGATGACCGGCCCGATGGACTTGTCACCGGCGGTAATTAGTGCCCCCAGGGCTTGCAGCCGGCGCGTTTCCGGTTGTTTGTCCGATTCGAGGATCGTCCGAGCCGACTTAAGGCCGGTCGCGTCGTTCCAACTGGCGCTCAACAACGCGGCATCGGCGAACAACGGATGATCGGCCTTGGCCAAGATCGGTGCCAACAGCGGCTGCAAGCGCGGACGTAACGCTTCGATCGCTTTGTCGTTGAGCTCGCGCGATTGCACCTTGCCGGCCAATACGTCCAAGCATTGTCGCGCGGTATCGGGGTTCGTCTCGGCACTATCGACCAATAGCTCGAACAGCGAAACGACCGGTTCGGGATCGAACGCTTCGGCGGGAGCGTTGGCGGCGAATATTCGCCCAGCCGTCAAGCCAAGCAATGCCGTGAAAGTCAGAGATATTCGGATCATTGCCGCTTCAGGATGGTATGAACCACCGAGTCACAGAGGACACAGAGGTAAAGAAGGTAAAATATCAAACGATAAATTCTCTTTAAAAACACTATTCAACTATCGAGAGCGGCAAACTACCACGATTCTAATTTGCGTCTGCTTTATTGGTTCGCTGCCTCCATTTTTTCTCGGTGTTCTCGGTGACTCGGTGGTTACTGCTTCTTGACCGCTAAGATACGCTCGGTGACGCGGGGCATCAGCTTGGCCAAATTCGGCGTGGTTTTCAAATCATGCTTCTTCGCCTCGGCCATGAAACGCGCCCCTTCCTTTTCCAACATCGGGTGTAGATTTTGCCAAACGATCTGTGGAATCAGTTCGTCGTCGCCGCAATTTACCAGCACATCGACAAGCACCGGAATCGCATCCACACCCTTCAACTTACGGGCGGCAATCGCCACTTGCAGTTGCACATCGGGCGCGGATTTTTTAGCTAGTTCCATTATGCGATTCAACTCGGCAGGGTCGACGTCGCCTCGATTGCCCGCCCCGCGCACTCCCCAGGCTTGAAACGTGGAATCGGTATGGTTGAGCAGCTTCAGATTAAATTTCGGCTGCAGCATCTCCATGCTGATGATCGTCCACAGCGCGTGCAGACGCTGCTTACGCGAGGCTTTGTCGTCGAACACCAAGTTCTCAAGCACGGGCAGCGTGTCTTGCGCGCTGCGTTCGGTCAGTACGCGCTGCGCCAGCGAACGAAATAGATCGTTGTTACTCCCCAACCGCTCGATCAATTGCTTATCGGTCTCTTTGGTCAGGTCATACGGCTTGGCGCGCGGCGTGTCCTTGTATCGAACGCGATATAGTCGGCCGTTCAGCCGATCGATGCCCGCCGCGTCGCGCCGTGCATCCTGATAACAATGATATCGGTCGTACCAATCGAGCACATACAAACAGCCGTCGGGGCCGGTCTTTTGCACCACGGGCATAAACCAGGCATCGTTCGCGCTGAGAAAATCGGGCTCAAGGATGCCGAAGTAAGTCGATCCACGGCGTTCCAGGCTGTCGCTATTGATGCAATTGCCGTGGATGTTCCCCATGTACAATTTCTCGCGGTACTGTTCGGGATAGGCGTCGCTATCGAAGTAATGAATGCCGCAGTAAGCAGCCTTTTGATGTTTGTGCTTGACGATCGAACCGATCTTCCAGGTGAACGGCGGATACGGCCCGCCCTGACGATGGTAGTAGCCGCTTTCGGTTAGATGCCATAAGTGATCAATCACACAAGCGCTAATGAACGCGCTGCCGTTTTGATTCCAGGCAACTCCCCAGGGGTTGCTAGTCCCTTCACAAAATAATTGAAACTCACGCGTGCGCGGATGCACGCGAAACAATGCGCAGGTGAAGTTGAACTCTTTATCGCCTTGCTTGATCTTGCTGGGATTGAAGACCCCGTTGATCCCGTAGAGCCAGCCGTCGGGCCCCCAGGTCAACGAGTTGGGCAGTTCGTGCGTATCGGCGCGGCCGAAGCCGGTGACGACGACCTCGGTTTTGTCGGCTTTCAAATCTCCGTCGGTGTCTTGCATGAACAACAAGTCCGGCGAATTGACGACCCACACGCCGCCATGACCGACGGCTATGCCCGAGGGAATGTTCAGCCCCTCGGCAAACGTCGTGCTTTTGTCCATACGGCCGTCGCCGTCGGTATCTTCGAGAACCTTGATACGATCTTGGCCGGGTCCGGCCGACAGCCGCGGATACTCCAGGCTCTCGGTAATCCAGAACCGCCCTTTTTCGTCGATCGTCATAGCGACCGGATTGACGATCATCGGCTCGCTGGCGACCAACTCGACCG
>JAYTAU010000149.1:0-4937 GCA_043737375.1 Planctomycetia bacterium | reverse complement strand
CAAGTAAACGAGCGCAAATACTTGCACGATGACCAGCGTCAACACGCCGAACGTCCAGAGATTGACCGTCCATCGCAAGCGGCCGATCAACAGCGTGTCGATATGATTTTCCAATTCGTCGCGCACGCGCAGTACATCCACTCCGCCATGTTGGGCATTCTGCTCACGGAACCGAGACAAGGTTACTGAACCGACGCGGCCGAACAAATGCGATTGCAGCCGCTGTCCGACCCGTCCCGCCACGCCGGATCCGGAAGCTAACGAACCGGCGAAACCGCGCAGAATTCGTTGCAGCAAGTCCTCGGCTTTTGCCAAGGGCAAGCGTTCGGCGGTACGGACGGCTATGTTGCCGCGCTGGCCGGGTGTTTCCTCCGCCGAGACCGCGGCAAATCGATCGAACAACATTCGCACGCTCGAACGCGCCAATTGTTGTTTTCTCAGCCCATACATCAACGTGCCAAGCAGCGACCGGCGACCGGCAATAATCGCCCCGAGTACCACGAACTCAAAGACGATCAATATCGCAATCAAAGCCCGAACGAACGATGTGACCTCGGGCATGAGCGAATGAGCCAACACAGCCAGGGCGATGCCAATTGCGATCATCACCAGCCAGGTGATCAGAAACGTGCGCACTGCCGCCTTGGCCAAGCCGGCAATGACGCCCAGGATCGGATTGATGGACATGATTGGGATCGTGTTCGAAGAGGTAGTGGAATGCGCAACTTTGAAAGATTGCTGCCGCCACTGTATGCTCACCGCGAACCCCACCCATTGCAATGGGTGGGCTTGAGTGGAAGTGCAACTTCCGGTTTACATATTCGTGCGATCGTTAATTGTTCATCGGCTCGATCTTCCACGCGTCGAACGATTTTTCAGTCGAGATCAACAGCACGTTGTCACCTGCGATCACCGCGCCGGTCAAACCGGTCAATTTAGAACCGGTGTTGAAACGATCGAGCAGCTTGCCGTCGGCCGAGAGAATGTTCACCGAACCGTCGGCCCCTGCAGCTAACCACTGGCCCGACATCGCAACCTGTGCCGCAGCGTTTTGCGATTGGAAAAACATGGCCGAACTGACCGCTTCGATCGGCATCAGGTGCACGCCCTTGGGCAGGTCAAATGTCCAAAGCTCCTTCCCTAGCTGATCGAAACCCACAAGCGTGTTGACGCCTAGCGGCCCAGTTACCCCGCAAAACCGCACATTGCCCGGCTCCGATCCATGAGCGGCGAAGATGGATTGCAAAGGACGGCCCGGCACGTTGATCGCCGTACCTGCTTTGCCGGCATGATCGAACACGGCAATCTCACCACGGCTATTCGCACACAACAGCTTACGGTTATTTTCCGCATCGGGCTGCGAAGTCGCCATGCGAGTAACCCACTGTACATTGCGATCGTTCCATAGTCGCTTTCCATCGAACGAAACCAACTGCAGTCCGACGTCTCCGTAATATCCAATGGCTAGTTCCAGTGTGCCGTTTCCATCCAGATCGACTAGCTGTACGTCGCCCAATCCTTCGTGCCGACCGCTATCCGCGGCTGGAAAAGCCAAGATTTGTTTCCATGCGTCGTCATACAAAAATACCTGCTGTTGACCGGAAAAAAACAAAGCGTAGTACCGCTTGCCCTGTCCATCGACCGCGGTCCGCAGCATGGCGACGATCGAATCTTTGGCCGGCAGTACGAGTTTATGTTCGGCGATTTGCTTGCCGTCGGCGCTCAACTCGACCACGGTCTCCCAACCGTCGAAGACGACGATTTTTGCTTCTGCACCATTGGCACCAGGAATAACTAGCGAATTGCCCGGTGCTTTTAACGCAGAGGCGGTCCAGAGTTTTGTCAGGCGATGCGAGGTGGGTGAGCTGGCCGGCGCGATGGTGCCCTTGGGAATTTCGATTTTCTCGCCGTTTGTCGGCCGCACTTCCGGCGGCGATTGCTGCGCGCGTTTGAAGTCGGCAAGACGATCGTCAAATCGTTTTCGCGTCTCCTCGGCGATACTCTTACCCGACAGCAGTTGCTCGATCACGGCCGGTAGCTCGGTAGCGATGTTCGGGTTCACACCCAACTCGTGATACTGCACGGTACCGTCGCTGCCGACAATAAACATCGTCGGCATGCTGTCGGTTCGAAAGACGCTCTTGATGTTTTGTTGCGGATCGCGAACGGCGGGTATTTCGGAGCCCCAGCGTTTCATCGTGTCACGAACGGTTTTGTCGCTCAGCGAATCCGGATCGCCGTTGACCGCCAAAAAGACGACTTTGTCGGAGCCCTTATATTTCTGATAGGCTTGGTTCATCAGCGGGAAACTTTGCTGACAGGGCGTGCAATCGGCAAACCAGAAATCGAAGATCGCGATTTTGTCTTTGATCGAATCGCGAGTTACCTTTTTGCCGTCCAAGTCGGTGAAGCTGAACTCGGGCAATTCCTTGCCCAATAGCGGGGTCGGAGGCGACGGAGCCGGTCCCAGCAGACGTTTGACCAGCAGGGCGCCATCGGGAACTTCGAACTGAAATGCCTGCTCCGGCACCGGCGCATCGAAACGCGCGCCCGCGAAATCCGCGAAAATTTCGAGCCGTTCTACCGCGCCGTTCTGTTCAAGACCCTTTTGGACCGCGAACGTCGGAAAGTCTATCCGTCGCACGACCAGCGTCTGTTCGTCAATCCAGATGGTCAGCGGGCCGACCTCCGAATTGATGCGAACTCGATAGCAAGCGTGGTCCTCATAAGCTTGCTTGGGCAAGAACGTCGGCGTTTGTTTATTCTGAATTTTTTCGAGCGCGCCGTCATCGAGCAGCAGCACGACCTGTGGCGGTGCTTCACCGATGCCTTCGCCCAGGGCACGCATGATGGAGCCGTCGAACAGCGCCGATTCGAGAGTTAGCTCCGCAGGCGCGTCGAGTTCGAGTACTTGATTGGCGAGTTCTTCGACATCCTTGATTGCGGCATGAAATTTCTTGCCGTCGATTCGCAGAACCACGCCATAGGCATCGATCTTCAGCTTGTTGGGCCGTTCACAGGCAACGGCAAAGTCATACGAACGATTGACCTGCTGACCGTTTTGTTGATATTTCAAAGTTACCGTGCCCGCGTCTTGATAGGTCTTGGCCGTACGATAACGCTTGGCCATTTCGGTCAGAACCTGCTGAGCCGTTTTATCTTTGCCCTGTTTGACGACCTTAACGTCGTCACCTGGGCCATTGGTCGTCGGCGTGGAATACTCATTGCAGCCGCTGATGGCCAATGCGACCAGCAACAAACACCATCCGGACAGATTGAAACGGTTCATCATATATTTGCAGTTCATAAAGTTACCCAGCGCTGCGGAAACACTTACTTACGGAATGCATTGCGTGCATGAAAAACGACGACCGGATAATAACTCCGGTCCTTGCGTCGACTGCGCGGAGAATTATGGGCAAGTTTCGCCGATCGGTAAAGCTCGATTTGTCAGTAAGTGACGACGCGCGTGCCGAATCTTTCTGTACGAGGTGACGCTGTCACCGAAACTGGCGAAACGAACGTGCCGGCCGCTCGCTTGACCCTCTTGGATTGCGAGCGATATTATTCGACAATGGGCTGTTGCATCATTTGCATGCTCGATAGGGGAACGCCTTCTGTGGCGTTCGGTCGCCCTAGTTACATTAGAGTTCCGTCGATCTCATTTTTTGATTTTTGCCCACGTGATGATGCATTTGAAGTTTGGCGTGAGCTCCTCGGTCTCGTATGATCCGGCGGCAGATTCACACTTTGAATGCTGGTCTGGCCCGTCGCACGAGCCTTTGCCGGACGTGACAGTAGCAACCGCCGGCGCTCTGGCAAAGCCGCTCGATTTTCCGGCCCTGGCCCAGGCAGTGGTCCCCGGCGACCGCGTCGTGCTAGCACTCGAAGCCGGGGTGCCGCGGGTGGCCGATGTCGTGGTAGCCATCGTCGAAGTATTGATCGCGAACGGAATTTCCGCAGCCGACATCACATTGCTGCGCACTGAAAATGACGCGAACCAGGAAATCGATCCGCGAAAACGGTTGCCGCCTGAAATAGCTGAAATTGTCGGGTTGACGACGCATCATCCTGGCACTCGCGAGGAATTGGGCTACTTGGGTGCCGACGAGTCGGGCCAGCCGATCTACGTGAATCGGCTGATTCTGGACGCCGATGTCGTAATCCCGATTTGTTGCGTGTCGTTGGATCGACCCCTGGGCTATGGCGGCGTACGTGCGATGTTGTATCCAGCTTTCGGCGATCTTTCGGCACAAGGTCGCTGTCGACTTTCACCCATAGACATCAATGCAGTTGCCGATCTGCCGTCGCATGTGGCCTTGAAACGCAGCACTAGCAAACGCAACATTGCCAAACGCGGAACCGAGAAACGCCTTAAATCCGCGAACAAGGCGACAGCCGACAAAACGTTTGGCAAACTTGCCGCCATCTCGCAGCACGAAGCCGATCATATCGCTTGGCTGATGGGCGTGCTATTCGCGGTCCAGGTCGTGCCCGGTCCGAACGACAGCGTGCTTGCGGTTTTGGCAGGTCATCTCGACGCGGTGGCTGCTCAGGGGCAAATTTTGGGGCGAGAAATTTGGAGCTATCACGCCGCGCGCCGCGCAAAACTGGTCGTCGCCGCCATCGATGTTTCGTCCGCTCAGCAGACTTGGGAAGCGGTCGGTCGCGCATTGGCGGCTGCGAGTCGCGTCGTTGCCGATGGCGGAACTATTGCATTGTGTACCGAATTGCCGCTAAGCCCGGGCCCGGCTTTTCAGGCAGTCGCCGGAGCCGATGATTTCGATCAGGCACAACGCTACATTCGCAAGCACTCGGCTCCCGACATGCCGGCAGCCGAACAATGGATGCAAACGCTCGGCCGTGCGAAAATCTATTTACTAAGCCAACTTACCGAGGAAACCGTCGAGAGTTTGGGTGCCGGGTACATCGGTCAG
>JAYTAU010000148.1:0-1923 GCA_043737375.1 Planctomycetia bacterium | reverse complement strand
TCTCTCGATATCCAATCTTTAATTTCCTACTAGCTCGCGCCCACGGCCGCCAGCAGGGTCGAAGGCAATCGCTCAGGCTGCCGAGGCATGGTGCTACTACTCGGGTTGGGGTTGCGACGTGCTTGCAGCCGACCGGCCAACGGCTGGCGAGAAGCATTGGTCGGTTTGATTTCAATCTGTGCGCCCGGTCTTTGCGGGTTCAATGCGATGGTAACGGTTTGATCGGTGACGGCGTGTTCCTCGCATTTCGAGTTGGTGACTTCGGCAACCGTTTCGTCGTTGCTTGAAAGCTCGGCACGTAACACTCGGACAGTTCGCGGAGCTTGAATACCGACCCGCACCGCCTGACCGCGAACTTGCAGGATGGTGATTACGACATCATTGCCGATCAAAATTTGTTCCTGCAATTTGCGGGTAAGCACTAACATGACACACTCCTTTGCGTGATTAGGATTGATTGACGTTGTTAGTCCCCTAATGCAGAGTGTGTGCCAGAGTTTGCTTGTGGAATGGGATTCGTCGCAACTGAAACCGCGAGTTGCAGTTAGGGCGATCAAGAATTGTTTGTACACTAATCGTAGTGTACAAATTTACAATGCACTGGTGGACAAGAATTACAATCCGGGCGATAGACAAAGTTTACCAAACGGCAATGGGGAGTATGCTTGAACACACAGATGCCGACTTTTTCTCGCCAGCCCATCGAATTTCACTTCCCCTAATCCTTAATCCTCACCCGGCTACGTTCCGCGGCGGGCAAGTTCATCGCGCAGCCTCGCCGCCAGCTCGTACTTCTCGGCGGCAACGGCGTCGGCCAGCCGTTCGTCCAATGTGCGCCCTACGCGATAATGTTCACGCAAGCTTTCTTTCAACTCGACGAGCCGGGCAACCAGTTCGTCGTCATCGTACTTATCGAGCGCCTCGTATTGCTCATACATACTGCGAAATCGATCCAAACCGGCGTTGATTTCGCCGATCGCTTCTTCAGGGCCATGATCTTCCAACGCCGCCAGCGAGGCAGCTTGCACCCGGTGAAACAACACGAACGGACGATACTGCTCATGCGTCATGGTCCATTCGTCATCGGGCGAGTGCTCTCGTACGAAATCCATGAACGACAAACTGTGATCGGCGTCGGCCGCCGCGCGACGATACTCGCGTAATGACAGCCAGCAAATCCGACGATGATAAAACTGCACGAATTCCCGGTCGGCATCCATGCATTGTTCGCTGGACAATTCGAAGTCCGGATCGTCGATCGCTTGTGCCAACAAGTAATCGTAGTAGGTTTCGGCACCATGCGGCCGAGTGCCGTCGGGGCGACGTTCGGTTTCGAGTTGCAAGACACCCATGTCGACCCGCATTTGCAGCACTTCACGCCCGTCGGCCGCCTTGACCAGGCGCGCCAGCACCTCGCCCGGCAAATAAGGCCATTCGATGAGCAGTCGATCGATATCCTTGCGACGCGGCGGCATATGCTTCGGTAGCTACGCTTGGGATTGAAAGTTAAGCGGAATTTATTGGTCGAATCAATTCTGAAGTATTGGGCCACGGCCAATGGCTGCCGACGCCCACGCTTCAGTCTTAAACCAGTGGAATTATAGCAAGCCGGAGCCGAGAGTGCATGGTTGTAAACCCAGGCTCGATTGCCGATGGGATAACGCCGCACTTGATCGCAGCTTGTTATGCTGGATCAAACGCGAATAATAGTCTGAATTCTCCCTGCTGGTTCGGAGCGTGGAATCGGCACTGACTTTAACGAGGAAGCAACTCTCATGTGCGCAAAAAGCCGCGAGCAACAAATTGCCGAGGCCGAAGAACTGCTAAGCGATCGACCGCAGGAAATCGGCTTCGCCAAAGGACTGTTCTTCGGTCGCTTTCTTAAGCACAAATTGAATCGTGTCGTGTCGCCCGCCAATGATC
>JAYTAU010000147.1:0-11996 GCA_043737375.1 Planctomycetia bacterium | reverse complement strand
CTATTTGTGTTACGAGTTAATGTTGAGCTTGGGTCAGCATTAAGCCGGAGTAATTGAAAAAATTGTTGCAAGGCGGCTTTTTAGCGGTTGCCGCTATGATCACGCGCAGGAGATGAGGCCGCTTGTCGTCGAAGCCAAAAATACTCGTGGTTCGCGAATCGCGCGATGCTGTGCATCCCGCCCAACCCGCTTGGAGCGATGCCTACGAGACTGAAGAAGTCAGCAGCCCTCTGCGGGCGCTGGCTCGCTTAGCGCGCGAGCAATTTGCCGGCATCTATGTTTCGGCAGCACATCTGACCGAGGCATTCAAAATCGGCAAGCTGTTGCAGAACGAGCGCATTCTCGAAGGCATGCCCGATGGAGTGGTTCTGCTCGATTCCGACAATACGATCATTTGGGGCAACGGTCGGTTGAACGAGTGGAGCGGACGAGAAAACATCGTCGGCACGAATTTCTACACCGCGCTGAACAGCCCCGAGATTCTCGGTCCGGACTTTTGTCCGTTCCACACCGCATTGAGCACAGGCACGGCCAGCGGATCGACGTTGCGATCGGGCGACAACCGCTACTTCCACGTGCATGCCGCGCCGGTCATCGAATCGACCAGCCCTCCCAAGCACCTGATCGTGACCGTTCGCGATGTCACTCAAGAGATGCTGCAGCAACAAAAGCTGGCTGCAATCCATCAGGCCGGAATGGAACTGGCCGACATGAAGCCCGACGAACTGGCGCATATGTCGGTCGACGAACGAATCGAATATTTGAAGTCCAACATTCTACATTACACCAAGGATCTGCTGCAGTTCGACGTCGTCGAGATTCGCCTGCTCGATCACAAGAGCGGCGTGCTGGAGCCGCTGCTTGCAGTCGGCATGTCGCACGAAGCGGCGCAGCGCGTCCTCAGGGCCGAGCCGAAGAACAACGGCGTTACCGGTTTTGTCGCGGCGACCGGCAAGAGCTATCTGTGTGAAGATACCTGCGAAGACCCGCTGTATCTTGAAGGTTGTAAAGGCGCCAAGAGTTCGTTGACTGTGCCGCTGATCTTGCATGACGAGGTCATCGGCACATTCAACGTTGAAAGCCCCGAACCGCACGCGTTTAGTGAAAGCGATCTGCAATTCTTGGAAATTTTTACCCGCGATGTCGCAGTGGCGATCAACACCCTCGATCTGTTGGTGGCCGAAAAAGCCAACTCGGCTTGGGAAAGCGTCGAAGCGATTCATAGCGCCGTCGCACTGCCGGTCGACGTGATACTGAACGAAGCGGTCAACGTGATGGAGCGCTACATCGGCCACGAACCCGAAGTCATCGAGCGTTTGCAGAAGATTTTGCGCAACGCGCGTGATATCAAGCAAGTGATTCAAAAAGTCGGCCAGAAGATGGCTCCCAGCCAAGCGCTACCCGCTTCGAAACAGCTCGAAAAGCGGCCCACGCTGCGCGGCAAACATTTACTGGTGGTCGACGCCGACGAAGGAGTGCGCAGTGCGGCGCACGCGCTGCTCGAACGCTACGGCTGCGTGGTTGAAACCGCGCACGACGGCGGCGAGGCGACCTTCATGGTTCGCAACATGCTCAGTGAAGACGGCTACGATGCCATCATCGCCGATATTCGCTTACCCGACATGAGCGGGTACGAGTTCATGGTGAAACTCAAGGAGTTGCTCGACACGGTGCCGCTGATCCTGATGGCCGGTTACGGTTACGACCCTGGCCATAATTTGGTTAAGTGTTCGCAGGCAGGTCTGGCCAAAAATTCTGTCCTTTGTAAGCCGTTCCGCTTGGATCAATTGCTCGAAACCGTCGAGCGTGTGATCAGCGATGCTCCGGCCCCCGTGCAGCAGGCTACCTAAGCCGGTGCCTTCTATTTCCGGCCCATCCGACATGTGGACGACCTGATGCGTGGGCTGTTCGAGGTCGTCTTTTTATCGCTGGCCCTGTTGGGTCATGCGGCTCTGTGGGTGGGCTTGGTCAATCGCATTCACTCCGCCGGGATGCCGCGCTGGGGAGTGAAAACGCTTTCACTGGCCTGTCTGGTGATGGTGCCGCTAATTCCGTTGATCGGCGGATGGATCTACCTATCGAATGCCAATGCCGCACACAACGCTTCGCAGACAGTCGCCGGTGCGATACACGACTATGCTTGGTGGTATCTAATTCCTTGTGCGGCTTTAAGCGTTCCAGTGCTACTCATGTGGGCGCAACGTCGCAGCAAACGCGGTTTGCCGAGCCATGTTCGATTACGCAGTTCGACGGATCTCGACATTGCCAAGCAACTTGGTTTTCTTCCGGTCGAAGGGCGAATCACTCGCGTCTTTGCGGCAATTCCGTTCAATCAAATTTGTCGGCTCGAGGTTAACGAGTATGAGATCGAACTGCCACAACTAGTGCCGCAGTTGGATGGTCTTTCCATCGCACATCTGTCGGACTTGCATTTTACCGGGCAGATTACGCTCGATTACTTCGAAAAGGTGATCGAGCAAGTCAACGCTTGGCAACCCGACGTGATAGCCGTCACGGGCGACTTGATCGACGAGGCCGAGTGCATTGGTTGGCTACCGAAATTTTACGGCCGATTAAAAGCTCGTCACGGCGTTTACTTTGTGCTGGGCAACCATGACCTGCGCACGCACGACGTGCCCCGCATTCGTCGCGAGTTGGCCGACGCGGGACTGATCGATCTTGGCGGGCGCTGGCAACTGGATACGATCCGCGGTCAGCCTGTTTTGTTCGCCGGCAACGAATTGCCTTGGATCTGTCCGGCGGCGGATATGCAACACTGCCCGGTTGTCGAAGGCACAATGCCGCTACGGATTCTACTGTCGCATTCGCCCGATCAGTTTGCCTGGGCTCAGCGCTGGAACTTCGATCTGATGCTGTGCGGGCATACGCACGGCGGGCAAGTCTGTCTACCGGTGATTGGGCCGACGCTCTCGCCGAGTTGGCATGGCGTGGAATACGCAGGTGGGACGTTCCATCAAGGTTCGACCACGATGCACGTCAGCCGTGGCACCTCGGGCGAGTTTCCGTTACGTTGGAACTGCTTGCCTGAGTTAAGCCTGCTTGTGCTACGTTCGCGGTCGGCGGTTTAATCTGCCGTAGATACACTCAGGGGCTACGAGCTGGATTTACTTTGCAGACACCTTTCAATATGCCGTTGATTTTCGCCCAATCCCATTCTTGGCCCGACGCGTTTGATCTATTGGGACTGAGCCTGTTTGTCGGCGGAGCGTTGGCAGTCATCGCGACCGGGCATTACTTTTTGGTGATTGACTTCCGGCGTTATCTGCGATCACTGCGACGAACGTTGGTCGTCGTCGCGAACTATCTGCCGGGAATTCCCAGTTGGGCGCGTACTCAGACCCCGCGTTGCTTAATCGCTCTACGATTGCGTTTGCCGTGCAGCGAGAGTGATGTGTTGGCAGCCTATCGTGAACAGGTCAAGCTGCTGCATCCCGATCGAGGCGGCGACAAACGGCAGTTCTTGCTTTTGCAGGCCAACTTTGAAGAGTCACTGGCCTTTGTGCGACAACTTTGAGTGCCTGCTCGGGTCGAGTTGTCAGATTATTGACTCTTAAATTCTTACTGCATAAAGGGTTAGCATATTTTAAGCACATTTTTCCAATTGCACTTGAAATACATTACTATCTAGACGATATTACTTATCATAACGAACATGGTGATGTTTTTGTATTTTCAAAACTGATGTACTGAGTCTTTCTATGAAAACGCCCAAATTACTTTTTATACTACAGCTCACATTCGGCTTGTTTCTGTCGGGATGTGGTGACTCCAAGCCGAAATTTCTCAACGTCTCGTACGATCCGACTCGCGAACTCTGGAAGGATCTGAATACCGCATTCGTCGAATCCTTTCCCAAGGATCAACAGCTTGATTTAGAGTTCACGATGTCCCACGGAGGTTCCGGCACCCAGGCCCGAGCGGTGATCGACGGCCTGGACGCCGACGTGGTGACCCTGGCCATGTGGCAAGACACCGACGCTATTCGCAAAAAGGGACTGATCGACGAAAAATGGGAGGATCGCTTTCCCGACCGGTCGTTGCCTTGGATTTCGACCATCGTTTTCGTCGTGCGCAAAGACAATCCGAAGAAAATTCTCGATTGGCCTGACCTGGCGCGCGAGACCTCGGGCAACAAAGCAGACAACATCGTGGTCGTGACCCCCAACCCCAAGACCTCGGGCAACGGCAAACTGAGCTTCCTTGCCGCGTGGGGTTCCATTATTAACAAGGGTGGCAGCGCGGACGAAGCCCTTGCGTTTGTGACCAAAGTTTATGAACGTACGCCGATTCTCGACTCGGGTGCGCGCGGATCAACGACGACCTTTGCGAAAAAGAATCTCGGCGATGTGCATTTGACTTGGGAGAACGAAGCGTACCTCGAAGTCGAAGAGTCCAAAGGCGCGCTGGAAATCGTTTATCCGTCGTCCAGCATCCGCGCCGAGCCGCATGTGGCCGTCGTCGATGCCAACGTCAAACGAAAAGGGACCGCTCAAATTGCCGAGGACTATTTGAAGTTTTTGTACACCGACGCGGGACAAGAAATCATTGCCAAGCATTACTATCGACCGACAAACCCGGAGATCGCCAAAAAGCACGCCGGCACGTTCAAGCCAATCGACCTGTTCCCAATCACGAAGATTACCGCCGACTGGGATGAGGCGAACAAAAAGTTTTTTGCCGACAACGGCGTGTTTGATGTCGTTCAAAAAGAAATCAGTAAACGACGCGGCGCGAAATAGCATACGAAGCCGTTAATACTTTCAGCCCCCGGCTTTGCGGGGGATTACCAATCGAGCGCTGTAAAAATATCACCAAGTCCCCCGGCGGAGCTAGGGGCTAATAAGAAGGAGCCGACTATGAAGCGGCGGGTACTGCCCGGCTTCGAGATCACGCTGGGTTTTACGCTGGCGTACCTGATGTTGCTGGTGTTGATTCCGCTGCTCGCTTGTTTTAGCACAGCGTTTTCGCTCACGTGGACCGAGTTTTGGGATGCTGCCTGGACCGAACGGTCGCGGGCCGCGTATGCCCTGACCTTTGGGGCATCCCTGGCGGCTGCGTTGATTAACGTCGTACTGGGATTGTTGGTAGCCTGGGTGCTGGTGCGATACGAGTTTCCGTTCAAACGTTTTTTCGACTCGCTGGTCGATCTGCCGTTCGCCCTGCCGACTGCGGTCGCAGGTCTGGTTTATTCGAGCTTATATGTCGAGAACGGTTGGCTGGGACGGTACTTGGTGCCGCTGGGGTTTGAGGGCGCATACTCGCGGACGGCAATCGTGCTGGTGCTGACGTTTATCGGGCTGCCGTTTGTCGTACGAACCGTGCAGCCCGTGTTGGAATCGATGGATGGCGAGACCGAAGAAGCCTCGGCGCTGCTGGGGGCCACGCGGTTGCAGACCTTTTTAAGAGTGATATTACCGGGCATTTTGCCGGCACTTGTCACGGGTTTTGCCTTGGCCTATGCGCGCGCGTTGGGCGAATACGGTTCGGTGGTGTTTGTGTCGTCGAACATGCCGTTCGAAACCGAAATCGCGCCGGTACTGATTGTGGCCCGGCTCGAAGAATTCAAATATGCCGAGGCGACTGCCGTGGCAGTGATTCTACTATTAGGATCGTTCAGCATGTTGGTGTTGATCAACCTGCTCGAACGGTGGAGCAAGCGCCATTATGTCTAATCCACCAGCCACTCCCGCAGATCGCTCGCTATCGAGGTCGGCGCCCGGCGCGAAGCGCGGATTACGCGATGAATCGCCGCTGGTCAAATGGACGTTGATCACGCTGGCACTCTGTGTGATTAGCGTGTTGATTGTCATTCCCGTGATTAACGTGTTTTATAATGCCATCGAGCCGGGCATCGCCGACTACTGGCGAGAAAACACAGCCGAGGGATCGTGGATCGCGGCGATACGACAAGGGTTTGGCAGCTATAGGCAAAGCCTGGTCGAAGACCGCGACACACGCCACGCCATACTGTTGACGCTAACCGTGGCACCGACCGCGGTCGTAATGAACCTGGTATTTGGGCTCGCTGCGGCTTGGTGTATCACGCGGTTTCGTTTTCCAGGTCGCACCGCGCTGGTCAGTCTGATCGACTTGCCGTTTGCGATTTCGCCCGTGGTGGTGGGGCTGATGCTGGTGCTAATATTTGGTTTGCAAGGCTACCTGGGCGTTTGGCTGCGCGATCATGACATTAAAATTCTGTTCGCGTTTCCGGCGCTCGTCTTGGCAACGACCATTGTCACGCTGCCGTTTGTCGCGCGGGAGTTGATCCCAGTCATGGAAGCCATTGGTAGCGACGAAGAAACCGCGGCGATCAGCCTGGGTGCCAATGCCTGGCAAATGTTTTGGCGCATTACGTTGCCGAATATTAAATGGGGTTTGTTATATGGCGTGATCTTGTGCAATGCGCGCGCGATGGGCGAATTCGGCGCGGTGTACGTGGTTTCGGCCCGTATTTCAGGCCAAACCGACACCATGCCCTTGCGTGTCGAAAAACTGTTTCAAGAGCCCGGGGCGATGGCAAAATCGTTTGCCGTCGCATCGGTACTGACTAGCTTGGCTTTGGTGTCACTGCTGGCCAAGATCGCCCTCGAACGCAAGACCCGTCGCGAACGTGAAGAAGCGACTCGACTGCAAACCAGCGGAGAGACGAGATGAGTATTACCGTTCAAAACATCACCAAGACGTTCGGCAACTTCAAAGCGCTCGACGGTGTCAGCCTACAGGTGCCTGGCGGATCGCTGGTCGCGCTGCTGGGTCCGTCAGGCTCAGGCAAAACGACTCTGCTGCGCATCATCGCCGGGCTCGAAACGGCCGAACAGGGCACGGTCGAATACGCCGGCGAGGATGTTACCAATCGCGCTGCCGGCGAACGCAACGTCGGCTTTGTATTTCAACACTATGCGTTGTTTCGACACATGAATGTGTTCGAGAACGTCGCCTTCGGACTGCGAGTCCGGAAACGACCTGCGGCAGAAGTCAATAAACGCGTCAAAGAACTTTTGGCGTTGGTGCGGCTGGAAAATCTCGAACGCCGCTACCCCACGCAGCTTTCCGGCGGACAACGGCAACGCGTGGCGTTGGCTCGCGCACTGGCCATTGAGCCCAAGGTGCTTTTGCTGGACGAACCGTTCGGCGCGCTCGATGCCAAGGTACGGCAAGAGTTGCGACAGTGGCTGCGGCGCTTGCACGACGAGATTCACACGACCAGTGTGTTCGTCACACACGATCAGGAGGAAGCGTTCGAGGTGGCCGACGAAGTCGTGGTCATGAACAAGGGTCGCATCGAACAGATCGGCACGCCTCAGCAGGTTTTCGATCATCCGGCCAACACGTTTGTGATGGACTTTTTGGGCAACGTCAACGTATTTCATGGTCGTGTGCAAAGCGGACGTGCGGAGATGGGTTCGTTCGCGCTCGATTACCCCGAGTATCCGCATCATGAATCGCGGCCGGCGGTGGTGTACATGCGACCGCACGAACTCGATATCGAACGGCATTCGAATGGCTCGCCAACGCTCAGCGCCACGGTCGAGCGCATTCAAGCCGCGGGCGCGATCGCCCGAATCGGGCTGATCTCGCGCGAAAACGGTTTGCCTTTGCAAGTCGATCTAAATGCCGATCGTTACGCTGAATTGAATTTGAAGACCGGCGAACAGGTGTTCATTCTGCCGAAAAAGGTTCGGGTGTTCGTCGACGGCCCGCCGGAATATGTGATCTGAGCAGGGGCAGGGGATGAGCAGCGAGAGGTGAGCGATGCATAGCCGCTCTCGGTAGGAGAGCGCACTACGTTGATCGCTTGAACCGATATCGCCATCGAACCGTGACCGTGACTGCGCCTGCGCTGACATCGTAAATAGGCATCACGGATGTCAGCGAACCGTTGTTCTCGATCCTGGCCGTGTCTTGATCGATGATGAGGTTCGGCAGCGCGAGCATTGAATCATCGTCGGCCCGCCATTCATACGTCGAGCCCAATCGCACCGGTTCGCCGCGCACGCGGCACGCGATGTCGAATACAATCGATTGAGTTGCCTCATCGGCTTCGACGCTGGCCGACCAATGACTGGTCCCTGCCATGCCCACCAACAACGCCACTGGGCCATTCGGTCGTTGTTCGATGTGCAGGCTCTGTAGCGGCGAACTCGGCGGCCAATCGTCGTCGGGCGTCCCTTCGATCGATGTTACAACAACTAGCCACTGGTCGGCGACCAGACACTCAATCGCGTGCGCATAGCGATCGTGCTGTTTGCGAAATAGAATGCGCAGCGCTCCGCAAGTAATTGAAGATTCGTTCAAGGCAACGACAACCTCGCGCAAAGACTTGAAGAGAAGCCTCGCGCAAAGGCGCTAAGGCGCAAGGGCAGTGACTTCATAGCGGCGCTGCGCAGCATTTGAACAATTTCTATCTTGCGATAAAGTAACACTTCAATAAACCTCACCCCAATTACCTTGCCGGTTGAAATTGCTTTACAGTTAACTAACACAATTAATCCGTATCCCTTTGCGTCTTCTCGCCTTTTCGCGAGGTCTTTTGATGAAATGTCGAGTTTAGTTGGACGTCTGCCCTGACTCGCGATCACTGATCGCGGCTTTACAGAACAGAGTTACTTACTCATCCCCCGCCGCGGCGCGGCCGCTGGCGCGCCATTGCAAATACGCATCCAAGAATGCCTGAATGTCGCCGTCCAGCACGCGTTGAAAATTCCCTTCGTAATGGCCTGTTCGCTGATCTTTCACGCGCTGATCGGGGTGCAAAAAGTAATTGCGAATCTGCGAACCGAAGCCGGTTTTGGCTTGCAGCTTGTACTTGGCCGCAATCTCAGCTTCACGGCGCTCTTCTTCGACGCGCGCTAATCGCGACCGCAGCATCTTGAGCGCAGTGGCGCGGTTCTTATGCTGACTGCGTTCGGCCTGGCATTGTACGACGATGCCCGACGGAAAGTGCGTCAGCCGAATGGCGCTCGATGTTTTATTGACGTGCTGTCCCCCTGCGCCGCTGGCGCGAAACACATCCTCGCGAATGTCCTCGTCGCGTAGCTCGACTTCGAACGTATCGGCCACCTCGGGCGAAACGTCCAGCGCTGCGAAACTGGTCTGACGCTTCCCTTCGGCGTTGAACGGGCTGATGCGGACCAAGCGATGCATGCCGGTCTCACCCTTCAAGTATCCATAAGCAAACGCACCGCGAATCGCGATGCTAGCGCTTTGAATGCCTGCCACGCCGTCGTCCTGGCGGTCGAGCAATTCGATTGCATAGTCGTTCGACTCGGCCCAATTGATGTACATTCGCAACAACATTTCGGCCCAATCGTTGGCGTCGGTGCCGCCGTCGCGCGCGTTGATGCTCATGATGGCGCTGTTACCGTCGTAAGGACCGCTGAGCAGCGCCTTCAACTCCAGGTTCGCCAGCAGCGGTTCAACACGTTCGAGTTGCGTGCGTAGCTCGGCGAGAAAGCTTTCATCCTCGTCGCCCATCTCGACCAGGGTGGCGATTTCGTTGCTGGAGCGGCTCAGTTCTTCGAGCGGTTTGACCAGCGAGTTTAGGCCCTTCAGCTCCTGAACAACCGCTTGGGCCGTCTCTTGATTGTTCCAAAAGTCGGCCGACGCCATGCGATCTTCGAGGCCGCGGACTTGTTCACGTTTACGATCGTAGTCAAAGAGAGTCCCGCAGTTGCGTGAGACGATCGTGAATGGAAGTCGCGCGGTCGGTAAGCTCTTTGTCCATGTGCGATGTTCTGTTGAGGTCGCGTGGTGATTGGGTAAGCCTTGATTCATCAGCGAGCGGCCGGGCTTACCCCGGCCGTGCATTGGTTCTGCTCAAAATATACACCCAGCATTAACCGTGAACGAGGGGATGCTTTACAAATGTCCGAATATACGAAGTGCAAAGTAAGCTAAACCGCAAGCGCGGCTCATCAAACGAGACTTGTTCTGCGGTCATCGCTGTTCGGTTTGCAACAATCGCTGCATTGCACTAATAATCATTTCCTGACCCCCGATCCTCGATCCCCGACCCCAGGGCTTTCTGCCCGGCCGCCAATACCTTTATAATCCGCTCGACATCGTACACGCTGCCTCCCCAAGTGCCGCCGCTCGCCGCTTGCAGCGCGGCCCACAATCGCGTGTCATTGGGCAATCGCGGATCGGCCGTCAAGTGAGCGGGTCGCGGACGATCAGCCAATATCCTTGTGCCGATCTGCGGATCATAAACGGTGGTCAGCCCCGTGGCTTCGTCGGTAACGCCGACCAAGTCGACCGAACCAATCAGCTGCCGGCAATCGACCACGATCTGAATGATGTCGCCCTCGCGCAGTTTGCCGATCGGACCGCCGGCTAACGCCTCGGGCCCAACATGGCCGATGCACGCGCCGGTGCTGACCCCCGAGAATCGCGCGTCGGTGATGACGGCGACTTCGCGGCCCCAAGCCAAGTGCTTGAGCGCCGAGGTGATTTGATAGGTTTCTTCCATGCCCGAGCCCAGCGGCCCCCGGCAACAGAGCACCAGCACGTCGCCCGGCCGAATCGGATTACCGGCCTGCCCTTTGACGGCGGCGACCGCATCGCGTTCGCTGTAGAACACGCGGGCCGGGCCGGTCTTGCGATACACGCCGTCGGTGTCGACAACGCGCGGGTCGATGGCCGTGCTTTTAATCACCGAACCTTCAGGCGCAAGATTCCCGACGGGAAAACAAACCGTGCTGGTTAGGCCACGCTCGCGCGCCCGCGCGGGAGACATGATCACGTGATCAGGGTCGATACCATCTTGATCATTAAGCAACTTACGCAGGGCCGCGCGACGCTCGGATTTCTCCCACCATTCGAGCGACATCGCCAAGGTCTCGCCGGTGACCGTCGTTGCGTCGAGGTGCAATAGACCCAGCTCGCGCAAATGCAGCATCACCTCGGGTACACCGCCGGCCAGAAACACTTGCACGGTCGGGTGGCCGACAGGGCCATTGGGCAGCGCATCGACTAAGCGCGGCGTGCGGCGATTGATCTCGGTCCAATCGGCGACTGTCGGACGACGCAGACCGGCGGCGTGCGCAATTGCCGGAATATGCAACAGCAAGTTGGTCGAGCCACCGAACGCCGCATGCACGGTCATGGCGTTTTGCAGTGAAGCTTCGGTCAAAATATCGCGCGTCTTGATACCGCGTTGGTCGAGACGCATTACAGCTTGCGCCGAACGTCGCGCCATGTCGAGCCAGATCGGCTGTCCGCTGGGGCCCAGCGCGGTGTGCGGCAGAGCCAAGCCCAGCGCTTCGGCGACGACTTGCGCCGTCGCGGCTGTGCCCAGGAATTGGCAACCTCCACCGGGCGACGCGCACGCCCGGCAGCTCAGATCGGCGGCGTCTGAGAGCGACAGTTCGCCTTGCACGTAGCGCGCGCCGATCGTTTGGATTTTCCCCGCATCTTCGCCCACGGCCGGGGGCAATGTCACACCGCCGGGCACCAACACACACGGAAGATTGGGAGTGCCGGCCAGCGCCATCATCATGGCGGGCAGACCTTTGTCGCAGGTCGCCACGCCGATCACGCCGCGGCGCGTCGGCAGTGAGCGAATCATGCGACGAAAGATCATCGCCGAGTCGTTGCGAAACGGCAGACTGTCAAACATGCCGACGGTTCCTTGCGTTCGACCGTCGCAAGGGTCGGAACAATACGCGGCAAACGGAACCCCTCCGGCTTGTTTGATCTCGCGCGCGGCGGCCTCGACCAGCAGCCCGACTTCCCAATGGCCCGTGTGATAGCCCAGCGCGACGGGCGTGCCGTCGGCGGCGCGAACGCCGCCTTGCGTACTGAGGATCAAATACTGCGGGCCGACCATCTCGGCGGGCGGCCAGCCCATGCCGGCATTTTGCGACAGCCCGAACAGATCGCCGCTGGACCATTCGCGTAGCATCGTATCGTCGAGCGGTAACGATCCAGTCGGGCCGGCAGCTTTGGACTGAACGTTGAATAGCTGCGCGGATGTG
>JAYTAU010000146.1:0-1929 GCA_043737375.1 Planctomycetia bacterium | reverse complement strand
AACGGCTCCCATGGTCTCGGTTCCTTGAAATGTTGAACGGTAGGGATAATTTCAACCCGCCTGGGAATTTGCCGACACCGGGGTCAAATGCTGTTGGCACCAGCGGCGTAATAGATATTGGCACGCGGTGATGGCACCCGGTTCGTGAAGGGCACGTCCGGCGTTTCCGATCACGGCGATTTGGCTTTGGCAATTCAGTTCGGCAAACGCGGTTTCGTTGCGATGAACCATCGTGCGATCGCGTCCAGGAACTATCAACAAGGTCGGCGATTCGATCTGCGGCAAATGCAGCCGCGCCAAGTCGGGCCGACTGCAAATCGCGCCGACTCCGCGAATCATGCCAGGCGAACTAGCGGCGACGGTCAAAGCAGCAATCCCCGCGTCGCCGACTCCGAACACGGCAACCGGCAGCTTACGCGTATCGGGCCATTCGGATAAATAACTGACCACCGCATACAGTCGTTCGGCAAGTGACTCGACATCCACACATAAGCGATCGCCAAAAATTTCGTCGGGATTGGTCAGCCGAACAACGCAGCTCGCCAATTGATATCGTTGCAAATGTTCGGTTAGCTTCTGACGAAGCGACAACGGGCCTGCGGAGATGCCGTCATGAACCAAGATCGCCAAGCCGCGGCAACCGCGCGGGATGGAAACTCGGGCATTGACCCACATCGGTTCGGAAGTCAACGGTAGGAAATTTTCCGATGCACGTATCACAGGTCGAATCCTTTCTGTTTGCTCGCGCGTCGTCTGAAATTCGAACGGTCGAGCAACGCTGATTGATTGAGGTGAGTCGTTGAGAAATGTGATTGAACAAACGGTGTTCCATCCCAACTTCCATTCGCCTAATGCAAAGTTCGTGCCGATCAAGGTTCATCCCAAACTTTCGTTTTGCGCCAGCGTTCTGCCCCGGCTTGGCGGGAGATTGGCTAGTCGCGGAAGTCGGACCTTAGTCAATTGGCCGTCAAAAATTCCGACCTGCCCCCGGCGAAGCCGGAGGCTGACGGGTTTGTTACTTTTCCCGGCGAAGACGGAGGCTGAGTGGTTTGCGACTGTCCCATGGCGAAGTCGGAGCTGTGGATAATCTTTTACGACAGCCAATATCTGATTCCCAAGCGAAAAATCGCTTCGGTCAGGTGGTCGCTAAACGACCAGGATGCAAGAGTCCGCTACGTAAACTACGCAAAATTACGTGCTTTCGGCGAGAAACAACTGCCGGGTTCGCTTGGCACGACGTGTGCAATGGTGGTGATGGTAATGGTGCTGATGTGCATTGGAACTAAGGAAAGAACAAGCGACGAAAGACGCGTACCTGTTCATTACGTTGCGGAAAGGAGATCGACAATGCCTAAAAAATCGCAGCCGGCCAGCGGCTCGCAGCCGGCCACCGAATGGACCGAACACGAGCACACCGCGGCACCCGTCGAAATCGAGGCTCAAAAAGTGGCCGACGGCGATCCATCGCGTAAGGCACCTTTGCTGGAACAAGCCGGATCGAAGCAAATCGCCGACAAAGCACTCGAAGCCGTTAAGCAGCGAACTAAAAAAGATGCCTAGAAATCCGTTTGTTCTGGACGTTCGGACCTGTAGTCCGTTCATCAAACCCCGAGGTTATTTTTTCCCCTGATCGTCACCCCGCAAATGGGCGCGATTGCCTTATTCTGGAGCTTGTAAAATGATAGGAACAATTTTGCTGATCGTAGTTGTTTTGCTTTTGCTGGGCGCGTTACCATCGTGGCCCCATAGTCGAAACTGGGGATACGGACCGACCGGCGGCTTGGGTTTGGTACTCGTGATTCTGTTGGTTCTCTACTTCTTGGGACATCTTAATTTCTAACGGTCGTACCGATGGGGGCAGTGCAAGCAAATAACTGCTTGAACCATTTGCTGTGGTACCCCGTAAATTCAACTTTGCCGCGCCGGATG
>JAYTAU010000145.1:0-4955 GCA_043737375.1 Planctomycetia bacterium | reverse complement strand
CTGGAGTTTCGCTATTTCGACGGTACCCAGTGGCTGAACGAATGGGATTCGACCGCTAGCGAGGGTCTGCCGATGGCGATCGAAATTTCCATCGCCTTGGAAAAGCCGGCGGTCGCCGCCGACTCGGAATCGGTTCGATTGACCTTGGGAGAGTACGATACAAATTCGATCTATCGATTGGTGGTGCATTTGCCCAACGCGCAATTGCCAAAAGAGAGCAGTTCGACTACTGCCGACAGCTCCGGCGAATCGTCGGAAACCAAAGACCTGGGCAATACCACTGGATCGTCGAGCGGGTCGAGCGGCTCGTCATCATCTGGCACCGGCGGCTCCGGTTCGGGCAGTTCCAAGTCCGGCAGTTCGAAAGGAGCGAAGTGATGTCTGTAAATGATAATAATCGCCCATTCAGGGCTGAAAGACGGCGAACGATTGGTCGGCCTCGGCGAGGCCTCCGACAACGTCGCCCAGGCATGATCTTGCTGGTCGTGCTGATCGTGATCGTCATGCTCAGCCTCGCGGCGTTTACTTTTGCCGAGTTGATGTTCACCGAACATCGCGCCGCGGTGGCCGCCCTACGCCAATCGCAAGTTCGCGCCCTGGCCGATTCGGGGATGGATTACATTCAACAGTTTTTGTTGCAAACTCCCGAGTTGCAACAACAAGACGGCGGCACCTACAACAATGCCGCGCGGTTTCAGGGGGTGCTGGTTCTCGATGCGCAACTGCCCCGCGATCGCGGGCGATTCTGCGTGATTTCGGCCAATGTCGAAAACGGCGAACTGGCCGGCGCGCGGTTCGGGCTCGAGGACGATTCGGCACGCGTCAATCTCAACGCGCTGACCGCGGCCGATAAGCTCAAGGAAGGCACCGGACGCGATCTGTTGATGGCGCTACCCGGCATGACCGAAGAAACGGCCGACGCGATTCTCGATTGGATCGATCCCGACGACGAAGCGCGCGAGTATGGTGCCGAGCTCGATCACTACTCGGGCCTGGGCTACAACTGCAAAAACGGAGCGCTCGACACGGTCGAAGAATTGCTGTTGGTCAAAGGAGTCACTCCCGAGTTGCTTTACGGCGCTGACCAAAATCGCAACGGCTTGATCGACGCCAACGAACAAAACATTCCATCGCTTTCGCAATCGGAAGGGGCGCCGGCCGAAGCCGATCGAGGCTGGTCGGCTTACATCACGTTGTATTCCAAAGAGCGCAACGTGAAGCCCGACGGCACGCCGCGCATCGACCTGAACAACGAAGACCTGCAAGTCCTCAGCGACGAGTTGTCGGCCGTGTTTACGCCCGAGTGGACGAACTTCATCATCGCCTATCGGCAAAACGGTCCGGCGGCAACGACCGATGCCGCGAAGTCGGGCGAATCGAGCGGTAACAGCAGCAAGTCCAGTAGCGATAGCAGCAAGTCGCCGATGGAAGCCCGCTCGATCGGCGGCGACAGCACGACCAGCGGCGCGCCGGGCGTCTCGGCATCGACTTTGGAAATCGATCTAACGGTCAAACCCAAAGCCTCGCTGACCAACGTACTCGACCTGGTCGGCGCGAAGCTGCAAATCAAACTTCCTGCGGCCGCGGCCACAAGCGGAGGCGACGCAGCCGGTGCAGGCGGAAAGCCCGCCGAGCCCAAGACTATTTCCGTCGATTCGCCGTTTGTCGACGATCCGACCGCGATGGGCACCTACTTGCCAATTCTGCTCGATAACGCCACGGTCAATAAAAGCCCCGTCATTCCCGGCCGCATCAACATCAATCAGGCTTCGCCGCTGATCCTCTCCGGAGTGCCGGGCATGACCGAGGAAATGGTCGACGCCATCGTCGCGGCACGCGAAGTCGAGCCGTCGGGCAGCAAGCCGGTACATCGCCACGAGCATTGGCTGTTGGCCGAAGGAATCGTCACACTGACTGAAATGAAAACCATGGTCCCGTTTATCACGGCGGGCGGAGCGGTGCATCGCGCCCAAGTCGTCGGTTACTTCGATAAAGAAGGTCCGGCGGCCCGGATCGAGGTGGTCGTCGATGCTAGTACCGTGACTCCCCGCGTAGTATTCTGGAGAGATATCAGTAATTTAGGCCGCGGCTATAGTTTGGCGACGCTCGGAACAGGCGGGGAGGAGTGAAGGAGGTGGCAGGCTGAATACTGCCTCAGCTCCTACACTCTCCCACACTCTTCCATTCCTACACTCCTCCATTCCCACACTCCTACCTTGTCAAAATATCTGGCCGTCGAATGGGATGATCGCGAAGTCCGGTTGGTGATTGCCAACCAGCGCGGTGCCGCGGCCGTACTTGAGCAAGCGTTTGCGGTGCCGCTACCGGCCGCCGCCGACGGACGCCCACAGACCGCGGCCATCGTTGCCGGCACATTGCGCGATGCACTCGCCGGTCAAAGCGTCAAGCGGTTCGAAACGTTGGCCGCGGTCGGCCGGCCTAGTATCGAACTAAAAGATCTGACGCTGCCGCCTGTGCCCGACGACGAACTACCCGAGATGGTTCGCTTTCAGGCGATGCGGGACTTCACCCACCTGGGCGACGACTGGCCGCTCGACTTTATTCCAATTCCGGGAGAAGCCGGCGAACCGCGCGGGGTGTTGGCCGCGGCCATACCTCCCGACACGCTGGCCGAGCTGCGCGCGGTCTGCCAACAGGCGGGCGTCGAGCTCAATCATTTGGTGTTGCGTCCTTGTTCGGCTGCGGCACTGTTGGCGCGGCGACAACCCGGCGGCGATCAGGTCCGCATGTTGATCGACCTGTTGGGAGACGAGGTCGACCTGACCGCGTTGGTCGGCGATACGCCGATCTTCATGCGGACCGCGCGATTGCCCCTCGACACCTCGCTGCCCGAATCCACGCGACCGCTGATTGCCGAGGTTCGCCGTACGATCGGGGCCGTTCACAATCGTCTCAAAGACCGGCGCGTCGAAGCGATCACGCTCTGCGGCGACGGCCCGCAACACAATGCGCTGGCCGAGCAGATGGGGCAGGAACTGAATCTGCCGGCGCAGTTGTTCGATCCGTTCGCCGGCTTCGAACTCGCCGACGATTTGCGCCGCGCGCTGCCCGATCGTCGCGGTCGCTATGCGCCGTTGTTGGGCATGGTGGCCACGGCCGCGGCCGAAGCGCCGCACATGCTCGACTTTTTGGCCCCGCGTAAACGACCGGTCGCCAAGACGCGCCGCCGCGAATTGACGATCGCCGCCGCCGCGCTCGGAGTCCTGCTGGTGGCGTTTGCGGCTTACACCTATTGGCAGCTATCGCAAATCGACGGTCAGATTGCAACGCTCGACGATCGCAGCAAAGCACTCGAAAAACAGAACACCGCGTCCGCAGCGCTCAAGAAAGATATGGTCGAGTTGGACCGCTGGGTTGCCGGCGACGTACCCTGGCTCGATGTGCTGGCCAAAGTCTCGACCAAAGCGCCAAAATCCGAAGAGGCCATGCTGACCAATTTCAAGGCGGTTTCGAATCAAAAAGGGGGTGCCGAACTGCATCTTCAAGGACTGGTCCGCACTCACGAAGCGTTGGCCGGCCTGGAGACCGGCTTGCGCGATTCACCGAATAAAGTCGTGGTCAACGGCATCGACCGCGATGAGACCAAGAAGCGCTACCCGTGGAGTTTCAAGGCCGATGTCGTGATTGACACGGCCAAAATTGAATCCGCAAAACAGGGCGAAGCAAAGCTGATTGCCGCAAATGCCAAAACCGCCAAACAGCCCACGGGCAAAAACAAAACCCCTTCCAAGGAACCGGAAATCAAAGGCACGTCGAAACCCGATACGACCAAGCCCGACACCACAAAGCCAGATACGACAAAGCCAGACAGCATACCGGCTAAGGGCGATCCGGTCGTTCTTAACCCGTTAATGACCGACGCGGCTGCAACCGTTGCTCAGCCAAGCTCCAAAATCGACGAAAAAACAGGCGACAAATCCAAGCCTGCGGAATCCAAAGCTTCCGAACCGATTCTCGAAAACAAATCGGCGACTCCCCAACCGGCAAGCAAATCCGACGGCAAGCCTGTGACGACTGAAGCTGCAGCACTGGAACCGGCAGCGACTGCTCCAGCCGAATCGGCTGCAAAAACCTCGCCCAACGCGGGAGGAAACTGACATGGCTTTGCAACCGAACGAAAAGCAATCGCTGGCAATCGGACTGGGCGCGCTAGCGGCAATTGTGTTGGTATATTTCGGCTGGGGCATTTGGGCGGGCGCATTCGCGCAACGCGAACTGCAACTTTCCAAACTGCAAACCAAAGTTTTCGACCAGGAGAAAAAAGTTACCGAGGGTAATCGCGCGATCGCCCGCCGCAAAGCGCTCGAACAGCGTTCGCTCCCCTCCAACAAGGAACTGGCGCTTTCGCTGTATCAGAAATGGTTGTTCAGCCTCGTCAGCCGCGTAGCGTTGGACGATCCCAAAGTTACTCCGCGCAACGCGACTTCCTCGCGGACTTTGCAAAAGATCGGCTTCGAGATCACCGGTCGCGGCAGCCTCGATCAGATCACACGCTTGCTACACGAGTTTTACAGTACCGATCATCTGCATCAGATTCGTGATCTGACGGTCAAGCCCATCGAGAAGTCCTCGCAACTGCAATTGACGATGGTGGTCGAAGGCGCGATCCTTCCAACCGCCGATCGCAAGGACAAGCTCAGCGACAAGCCGGGGCATGCGCTGGCTTTGGCATCGCTTGCCGACTATCAACGTGCGATCGTCGGACGCAATGTTTTTGCCGAATATGTTCCGCCGAAGCCGCCGGAGGTGGTGAAAAAAGTCGAACCCGTCAAAGTCATCGAGAAGCCCAAGGAACCCAGCTTCGATTTGGCAAAGCTCGCCTACTTTACTTCGATCATCGTCGACAAAGACGGCCGCCCGCAGATTTGGCTGCACCGACGCAACACCAACACGACGGATTATTTATTCGAAGGCGACCGTTTCGAAATCGGCGA
>JAYTAU010000144.1:0-12110 GCA_043737375.1 Planctomycetia bacterium | reverse complement strand
TTTACCGCGCCGGCGCAACAACTCGCCGCCGACCTGCTGGTACAACTCCTCGGTGTTGAACATCAAGCCGTCGAGATCGAAGACCACGGCGTGAATTTTAGACAGCCGACGATCCAATTGTGTAGCGATTTGCATTGCGAAGCATCGTAAAGCAAGAAATCAATTTCAGAGCAACCGCCCAAGCGTGTCAAACTCGGTAGATTGTCTAACAGTTTGATTTATAGGATACGCAACCTGTCGCGCGTAGGCCCGTCAAGCCGCAATATCGACGGAATAAATTTTCGCGATAAGGCGTAATGACGCGAGTTCAAGTGAGGGAGTAGTCAAGAGAAGTTTACGTCGATCCACTTCTCCACCGAGTGCGCCCCATTTGAAAACGTAACTGTTTAGCCGCATGGAGTAGCAGCCTGCAGTGTTTGGCCGCAAATTAACGCGAATGAACGCAAATCGAGTTATTGCCCATTCGCGCTTATATGTGTTAATTCGCGGCTATTACCACATGCATCAATTCAATAAAGAGTTTCTGAAATGCTTACCTTGGTGTCTTTGCGCCATTGCGCAAGAATTCTTGCTTTATGCCGTCGCGAGATTGCCACGAGTTGCGCAGTTTGCGCACGGTCGGCCAGCACTTTTCGAACGCACCGATCAGCATTCGCCCTGCAAAGCCGCGCGTGCCGACGATCAAGCGATCGATCGAATACGAACCGGTCGACCACCGCTCGGTGGCGTCGGTCAACGGCCCCAGAAAATCCCAGGTTCGCCGATCGCCGTCGGCAAAAAACTGTTCGGCCATTTTCAATCGCAGCAGTTGTCCGGGGCTGAGATACGCAAAAGCCTGGTCATAGCCGACCTTGGGCGAGTAGTATACGCCCTTGCTTCGCCAACCGTATTCGAAAGCGATGTTCACATTGCCGTGGCCAAGAAAAGTCAACTCGAGATGCCCCAATTGTGCCATCGCGGCGGCCTGTTGCCAAATAAAGCGACGTAACGCAGGACTCTTCAAGACCGATGTCGATTGCACGCCTTTCCAGCTTCGATCTCCGATCTCAAAGCCCTTCTGCAATAGTGAGTTGAGTTGCTCGCCAGCCAAAGGATGATATTGCAAAACCTCAACACCACCCAGTTCTTCGGCGCGCTTGGACATCTTGCGCATTTGACCGCGGAAGTTGCCCGACCATGTACTTCGGTACTGCTCCCACGGTTGGGTCATATCGACAGTACCGACGCGAAATCGGACTTCATGTGCGATCGAGCAACGGTCACGCTCGAACGCCGCGAGCAGTTGTTGCCAACGGGTGCTTTCGAGCGGCACGCCGTCGCACCACAACAACGGCCAAGGCAGTCGAACGATCGCATCCACCAACAGGTCGAGCACCTGTTCGTACTCGCACTGCGGATCGAGCAGCAGTTCGCCGGCCCAGGACCATGCGTTCTCGGGCAAACGAGCAACGGATAATACCCGGCGAATTCGGCCGCCGCAAATTGGAATCGCGGCCAGCATCTGGCCGTCGAGTTGTACGGTAATCGCATGAAAGTCCGAATGCGGCGCGAACTGTTCGATCCAATCGGCGATGAGGATCGCGCGAGCGGTCGGAATGGTGACGTCGCTGCGCTGCCAAAGGTCGTCCCAAATGGCGGCCGCCTTGCGCAGCTCCGCGCCGGAACGATATTCAATGACGCGGTATTCGGCCATGATTGGCAACGCCGTGCGGAAGGTGGCAGCCACAAGCATGGCACGCACTTAACCGGCGGGATTGCCTGACGACGCGAAATGCTGTTTTCTAGGTGTGTGACGAAGGACTATCTGTCAATGCATGCGCGATCGTAGCGGCTAACCCTGTTTTAACGACCGACTAAGTGCATTTGCGTTTTACGGTGCGCGAACCAAGCGTCCGTCGTTCGGGAAGCCCGCATCATCGACCGCCAACTTATCGGAGACCGATGACACCACGTCGACGAACCCCTGCTTGGTCTCAGGCGAGATCCGTTTTAGTTTGTCGGTCATGCGAATCATGCCGCGTTCGTTTCGTTCGGCGGTGCGCGATAGGTTACTGACAAACTGAGCCGTCTCGCTGAAGTTGTGATCCGCCGCGCGACCGATAACCGGCTGAAAAGTCTTCGCCAAGATTTCGACACCAAGGTTATCGACTGCTAAGAAAGTATCCAAGCGGCTGGTGATCGTGTAACGACCGTTTTGTTCGCGCTGACTCGTCGTTCGCAACACCATCAGACAACGACCGCGCACCGTACGGGCATACAGCGGCCCGTCGTATGTTCCCTCGGAATAGATAATATGCAGGTCCGGGGTCGAGAGCAGATACTCCATCGTGCCCTTCGTTCCTTCGCCATCGACCACGCGAAAACGATTGGTATCGACCCGATCGAGCGTCATCTTGGTGATGCCCATCACCTCCCACATGTTGACGACCAGCTCGGGATGCTCGACCACGAAGCGGTACAAGTCCGGTTCACAATCGATCGTCTGAACGGGCAGCCGTCGAAATAAACTGGTGTCGTTGATCACGGCCAAGGCCTTGGTGCGCGCCGTTTTGGACAATTTGTCGAACGGAACAGTGCGCGTCGCTTCGTCACGCGCTTGGCGCGATGTGACGGCTTTGGATTGCGGCACTTCCGTGGCAACTGCGCGCGAACTTGCAGTGCATGCCAACAAGATCAAACCACCAATCATCGTCGCACACGGAATGCGACATCCTTGCACAAATGTGCTGCCTTGCCGCACTACATAGCGCGCAGCAAGGAACCCGAAATTTCGATGTGCCATGGTCCCCCCAAAGCCGCATGGAAAACTTTGCCGATCGTAGCGGCCTTAGTGATAAGTTCGGCTCTTGACCCCATCGGGGCACAGATAATTCTGCGCAATCAGCAGACTGCGATCGTAAGTCCGCACGATTCATCTTGTTAAATCCGGGCGTCATGGCAACAATCAGCACCCCGACTCTCGACCCAGTTCCCGGCAATCGTCAAAATGGCTAATTCGCGTGATCTAGCTGAACAGCGTTTGCGGCACAACAAGGTCGCTGGTCGTCACGGAATCGGCCGCCGTTTGATACGAATGCTAAGTCGAACGCTGCGTCGCGCGTTGCCCTTAACGGGTCTGACGATACTGCTCGTGCTAGCAAGCGTCGTGTGTTGGCGGACATGGATAGCTCCAATCGCGACGGTCGAAAGCCTGCGACAACAACTCGATCGCAGCGCGCACTTTGTCTCTGCCGAGGCCGTCGCCGGCACGATGGAACAATTAGCGAAGCTAGGCGACGATGGAATAACGGTTGTGGTTGAAAGCTTAAGTTCGACGCGTCATGCCGTTCGCCAGGCCGCTGCCGAATCGCTCAACCGGCAACTCGACTCGTGGCATCGTTTGCAGGCCAACGAGCACGAACGCCGACTGAATTATTTGGCCGGCGCGCTGGCTCTACAAGCCAAGCAAATGCCTGCCGACTCACTACGGGCCGCCGAACAGCTTGCCGAACGTTTACTGGTACAACCCGCTAACAACGGCACAGCACGTTCCAATCGCTGGCAATTGTGCCAGCAAGTACTAACGATTACGCGAGAGGGCCGCGAAGTTCGACCATCGTCGATCGCCGACTTTCGACCCACGAATGGTGATGATGCACGCTTGTCCCGCTGGTCGCAAGATTCGCGAATGTCGGCGGTTCCTTTGGGCTTCAACGTCTCGTCGACGGAGCCGCTTACCACTTCGAGCAACTATCGGCTCGCAGGCAGCGGTTTTGTCGCGCGTCCAGTCGGCACGCCGCCGTCGTCGATCATAGAAAATTCTACCTTGGCAATACCTTTACCGGTTTCGAACGCGACCGAAGCCAAACAGGTGTCGCTGACCGTTTCGAATGGTCCCGCGACGCTTGGCATCCAATCCCGAATTCAAACGGACGGCATCGACCGAGTCGGCCCCGATCGATTGAACAATTCGCCGAGTCAAATTATTGCGATGAGCGACCAAGCTCTTTCGTCCGAACCACGTGCAAGCGGTCGTCAATCGGGCAAGCCTTCGCCGCCGGATAGTCTGCGACGATTGCTTGATTTGGCCGATCGGCTGGACACATCGAATCGCGAGACCGTAGCTGCTGCCCGCAAGCAGTTGCAACACGAAGACCTGACCGAGTCGCATTTGAAACTGGCGCGTGGTCTGGTCAGTAGCGATCCGGCAATTCGCCAAGAGGCGGTCACGGCGCTGCCCTATATTGTGGGACTACCAAGTGCCAGTTGGCTGCTTTGGTTGAGCCACGACGAAGATGCCAAGGTGCGATTTTCCTCGCTGACGTTGCTGGCGACCAGCAATGACCCGGCGGCGAAGAAACGACTGCTCGAAGCGGCGACGTACGATAGCGACGATGCAATCCGTGCTTTGGGAGCCCAAGCAGCCGGCAACCGCGATCGGCAGTAGTGTTGCAATATTAATGTCAATATTGGCCAGTCATTCAGCCTTTGGCTTCTCGGGGTATTTGACGTTGTGCGAGTCGACGTGGTGCGAGTATACGACGCCTTCATGGCTCGGCCCCCCGGCGAAGCCGGTGGCTGAGGAATTGACGTTCACACCGCAGAGACTTTGACGTTTGAGGCCATGAAATCAGAAGAAATACCACTTTTTTGTCCACGTTCCGACGCGCGTTTAAGTACAATAAAATGAGCGGATGTAACGAGACTCACCACTCGTTGGCTCCGTAAACGGATCGGCGGAGATGGCACAGCGTGCTTGTTTGAGCAATCGAATCACGAAGCCTTAGTGCGAGAGCGTTATGTTGACCGAGCGTGAGATCTGCAATGAATGGAACAATCTGTTTCGAGAAGGCCAAGCCGACGAGGCCAAGATCGAACAGGCCGAAGTCCTGGTTGAAAAGTTGCCGGCGACCAGCCCAATCCGATTCCGCTTTCTACAGGAGCTGAGCGACATTAGAAAAATGGTCGCTGCCAAAAACGGCGTGAAGCCACCGGCCAAGCGCAAGCGCGCCGGCAAGGTCAGCTAATGGCCCGGGACTAGAAACTAGAGGCTGGGGGAGACCCACGTTTAACCGACCAGCCATGATCGGTCGAAGTGAATTCGCTCTGTCGGGCCGTCTCGAACCGACGTCCATTCCAAGTTCGCACCTCGATCGTTAGTCGATCGCGATCGAACGTGATCCAGTTATAAGCATTCGGCTCGTTGCGGCGTCGATGCGAGACGGCCGTGCCGGCTTGTGCTACGAGGATCGAGCGTTTGATCTCGATATGGTGCGGCCGCACATCGCCGCTATAGGCCGCGTGTAAATGCCCCGCCAATATCAATGTGCAACCGCTGGCCGAGAGCGTTTTCAGCGCCAGCTTCGCCCGACCGACCATTGCCGCATGCGGGTCGTCGTGCGGCGGAATGAACGGATGGTGCGCGACGAGGACTTTGAAGTGATCGCGCGAAACCGAATCGAACTGTTCGCGCAACCGATGGATCTGCGACAGCGACACACGACCGTCTTTCCAAGTGTTTGCGCGGGCCGTATTCACGCCGGCGACCGCCATTTGCTCATCCTGAAAAAACGGATGCATGTCGCGCGTGATATAACGGCGGAATCGCGCTAGCGGGCGCATCGCCCGATTGAAGACATCGTAGAGCGGAATGTCATGGTTGCCGGGCACGACGAGTTGAGGCTGTGGAATGCGAGCAAGGAAATCGCGCGCTGCGGCAAATTGCCGACGCCGCGCGCGTTGAGTTAGGTCGCCGCTGACCGCGACCAGATGCGGACTGCGATCGCTCAGGTCGGCCGATAGGCCCTCGGCAACGGCCGGTTCTTCGGCTCCGAAATGCAAGTCCGAGATATGAGCGATCTGACGCATGACTGTAACGTTAGTTGACACGCAGCGTGCGCGATTAATTGGCTGATCATTTACGGGAACTAGACAAACCCAATGTTATATTTCGGCAGTGGTTTTACACTCGATTGCTCCCTGTCGTTGGCGCACAAACTCGCAACGCGTTGGGCCAAATCGAATACTTCAAAGGTGGATTGAGCTTCATCACCTCGCCGTCCAACGCCACATGGATTCGGCGGCGACGAGTTTCGACCGTGAAGCTCGACAGGCAAAACGTCTCGAAGTCGCGCGACGGCTTAAGCCTGCCGAATATTGCCCGGAAGGTCAGTTTTAACATACCCCAGCGACTTTGCGTGTTGGCCACATAGAGTGATAGCTCGCCGCCGTCGAGGCAGGCGCGCGTGCCGACTTTGAGCGCGTCGAGTTGGTAGGTGTTGTTGCCGACGAAAACTAGCGGCGTCTTGCGGACGATCGTATGTTCGTCGCTGCGTAGTCGAACCGTCACCATCGGAAACCGGCGGAACACTTTAAGCATGGCAAAGCCCATGGCTACCCATTTGCTCAGCCCGCGCTTGCGGTTGGTTTCGCGCTCTAGAACCGTGCGCGGATACACGCCCAGCGACGAGTTGTTGATGAACACGCGGTCGTTTACTCGAGCCACGTCGACTGCGATAATATGTCGCGCGGCGATAACTCGCGCCGCATCGGCAATATCGAGCGGGATACCGAGATCCTTGGCAAAGTGATTGAGCGTTCCCAGGGCCAGAATGCCCAGCGGCATGTCGGTCCCGGCCAGCACATTCGCGACCGTGTTGATGGTGCCGTCTCCGCCGCCGGCAATGACCACGTTAACGTCGCTGATGATCGCTGCTTCGACGGCGGCGTTCAGCTGATCGTTGGGCACTACGCAAATTTCGGCCTCAATGCCGGCGGCTTGCAAAGCATTGGCGACGGTATCGCGGTTCGTTGGACCGGCCGCTGTGTTTTGATTTCCGGCGGCACTATTGAGGAAGACTATTGCTTTCATGGTGAGCCAAGTTGTAGTGTATGCGCTGCGAGCTTGAATTGAATCCGTCAGTAACATGCATTCGGCGTTCCGTAGCATGTCCAGTGTATAAGACCATGCCCGACCCCGCCCAACCTTCATCGCCCGTTCGTCGAACTGCCGCTTGGCCGGTGCGCATTGCCGGTCGGACGATCGGATTGGTGCGACTTGGACTCGATTGGATCGGCGGGCACGAGCTCAGCGTATTGCTCGCACTGTTGATTACCATGCTGTCGATCTGGGGTTTTGTGGCAATCGCCGACCAGGTGTCCGACGGCGACACCTTGCGATTCGACGAATGGGCGGTGCGTTCATTGCGACAAGTTCAAAACCCCGCTAAACCGATCGGGCCCGACTGGCTTGCAGAAGTCGGTCGTGATCTAACCGCGTTGGGTGGGGTTGCCGTGATGGCGATGCTGACGGCGGCCGTGGCGGGTTTTCTCTGGTTGCGACGAGCCTATGGAGCGATGTGGTTGGTTTTAGTGGCGACATTCGGCGGCCTGATTACTAGCACGATTCTCAAGAACCTGTTCGATCGTCCGCGACCCGCGGTCGTTCCTCACCTGTCTCTGGTTTATACCAGCTCGTTTCCCAGCGGGCATGCCATGCTCTCGGCTACCGTGTATCTTACACTTGGGGCGTTGCTGGGTCGGGTAGTCATTCAACGCCGATTGAAGGCTTATTTTTTGGTGATCGCATTGGGGCTGACATTTTTGGTCGGTGTCAGCCGAGTCTACATGGGCGTGCATTACCCGTCCGACGTGCTGGCCGGTTGGGCGGCCGGGCTGGCTTGGGCGACACTCTGTTGGCTGGTTGCGCGATACCTACAGCAACGCGGCAGTGTTGAGAAAAACGTCGCCGAAGTTCCACTCGAATTGAATGCAGAAGCATCGCCGATTCCCATTCAACCCAATGCGACTCTCGACAAACGAGACCAGTAATCGCCCAGAAACAGCGATTCAAGAGATCGAAATCGCGACCCCGGTTCGGTCAAAAATTCTAATCGCAAGTCGATTACGCAAAACAACTTAAAGCCATATCTCAAGGTTAAAAACTGTCATTATCGGCCGAACTTGCTATAATTGACGACGCAGTCCTGACCAAGGGCCGCAGGCTTATCAAGTTCGCCTAAAAGCAACGGCTCCAACACACGTCATGGCAAGCGGACTCGATCGTTCGGGACCGAACAATTCCATTCGACGGCTTTCATCTTGTTCACCACCGTTGTGGTTGATTCCCAACGAGGCTTTTCTGCCGGATGCATCAGCACCTGCGGGATTGCGTCTTATTTTTGCGCTTCAAGCCCGCACTGGTCGGCTTAGTTCTTCGATCGGCTGCCCGCTAGCTTTTTTCAAGAGGTTTACTGACAAACTTTATGGTTCAGATCGTGTTGATTCGTCCGGGTTCCACGGATTTCGACCTGCAGGGCCGAATACAGGGAAATCTGGACATTCCCCTGTGCGACGAAGGACGGGTTCAGGTGAAGTTGGCCCTGGACGACCTGCGTGCGATGGGGCTGACCGCCATTTACTGTGCCCCGTGCGAAGCCGCCACCGAGACGGCCGGAATCATCGGCTCCGCATTGCGAATCAAAGTTAAGCCAATCGAGGGACTGCGAAATCTAGATCAGGGATTGTGGCAGGGAATGCTGATCGAGGACGTCAAACACAAGCAACCCAAAGTCTATCGTCAATGGCAAGAGCAGCCCGAGAACGTTTGCCCGCCTGACGGCGAAATGCTGAACGAAGCGGCTGAGCGGGTCGACGAGGCGATCGAAAAACTAATCCGCAAAAATCGCGACGGGGCTGTCGGCGTGGTGGTACCCGAACCGTTGGCATCGTTGGTGGCAAACCGACTACATGGCGGAGATATCGGCGATCTTTGGAAGGCTCACAACGACTGTAAGTGCTGCCAGCAATTCAATATTCAAGCCAACTCATGGCGTTCGGAAAATAGCTTTAGCTCGACTCAGGTCAAGGCAATTCCGACGAATGGAAACAGTTAGTTACCCCGGAATGCCCCGCTGTGGTATTCATTACGGAATGCAACCAAACGCCTGCTAGAACTCGTCTTACACTGAAACCGCGCCGCGCGTAACATAACCATTGCGGGTCGATCGACAATCGCGGGCGTGCTAGCGATCGACCTTGGATCGGTTTAGACTACTACGTGGGTCGAAGCGGTCGCCCCGTTAAGTTGTTGGAACAGTTGCGCAAGCGCGAGCATCAGGATGGCAACCGGAAACATCGACACTGGAAACATCGAGGGCGTAACCAGCGGCCTGCCCGCCGTCAAACGACCTCGCCAGGAAAAGCGCGGCGTGCCCGAGGGGCTTTGGCAACAATGCCCTGGGTGTCAGGCAACGATCTTTCGCAAAGCGGCCGAGCAGCGGCTGAACACCTGTCCCGACTGCGATTACCACTGGTACGTTTCGGCCCCCGAGCGCATTGTGCAGATGCTCGACGACGGCACCTTCGAAGAGTGGGACGCCGAGCTGATGCCGATGGATCCGCTCTCGTTCAGCGATAAGAAGCCCTATGCCGATCGTTTGGTGGCCGAACAAAAAAGGACCGGGCTGCGCGACGCAGCGATCACCGGCACCGGCATGATTCGCGCGCGCCGCGTGGCCTTCGGTGTGACCGATTCCGCGTTCATCATGGGGAGCATGGGTTCGGTCGTCGGCGAGCGATTGACCCGTCTGGTCGAACGCGCGACCGAGCAAAATTTGCCCCTGATCATCATCAGCGGTTCGGGCGGCGGCGCTCGAATGCACGAGGGTATTCTATCGTTGATGCAAATGGCCAAGGTCTCGGCAGCGTTGGCCAATTTTCACGAAGCGGGCGGGCTGTTTATCTCAGTCCTCACCAACCCCACCATGGGCGGTGTGGCCGCCAGCTTTGCCTCGCTGGGGGATTTGTGCTTTGCCGAACCCAAGGCTCTGATCGGTTTTGCCGGGCCTCGCACGATCAAGGCGACCATTCGCATCGAGCTGCCCAAGGGCTTTCAGACCAGCGAGTTTTTGCTGGAACACGGCTTTATCGATCGCATCGTGGCACGTCACGATTTGAAGAGCGAGATTGCCCGTTCGATCGACTATTGCGGCAAGTGAACAGGGGTAGCATTAAAACACCGCAACGATCGCCGCTCCTACGCCGACCACGATTGCGACCAATGCCACGCCCATACAGCCACTCCCTGCCGGCTTGCTGAATTTCTCGGGCGATTGCTCTCGCAATCGCAATTCGATCGCTTCAACAAAGTCCTTCGATTCTTTTAGGCCCTGACCGCTCGCACTGCGATAGAGTTTGATCGCTTCGATTTTGTTACCGGCAAACAGTGCCGCGGTGATGGCATCGACCGTTTCTTGGGACAGGTCGGACATGGGAAAAAAGCTGCGAGGATTGAGGAGCGGGGATCGAGCAGAGCTAGTTTCAAACGGCCATCACTCGTGCGTCACAGGGCAGTAAATAAAAGGCCCCGCTCTCTGGTTACTTGGGCGCGCCAGGGCGGCGAACCATCTGTAAAGCCTCACCGCCAGGGTGATACGCACGCACGGCGTTGGCCGTCACGTCGGGCCAATAAAACAACGAGGGCTTGAACTTGCGCTGGGAGATCAATTTTGCCTGATCGAAGTAATTCGCCGACTTCGGATCGCCGCTTTGTCCAAAATGCAATACCGTTGACCCCTCGATGCGATCGCCGAATTCGAACACACCCATGTAGGTCGCTCCCACCAAACCGTATTGTTTTTTCAGCGACTTGACGAACGGAATGTAAACGGTGGGCGAGTAATACTGAGTCAGAATGACGCCCATCGGGCCATGCGCACCCTCGCTGGGCAAACTTGCTCGGTTGTCGTCGAAGGGCAAGTCGAGTAGATCGGCAGTCTCGGTACTTCGCTGCGCGCGATACAACTCGCCCCAAGGTACTTGCCAGGTGCCGCGCTGCGAGCGCAGCGAACCAGCCACTTTGGCCAATGCTTGAAAATGTGCAATCGGCTTGCCCGCATACTCGGGCTTGAGCGTTTCGCCTGGATAGTCGTCGCCGTACATTTCCTTGTACCAGGCGGTGCAGAGCGTGGCCTGCGTCGATTGCGGCGTCACACGGCAATCCCAGTCCAACAGGTGCGCCATAAGCGGCTCGACTTGCTTAGCCAAGGTTTCGTCGGTCTTTTTCAAGGCTTCGAACTGTTGTGCATATTTCGGCAACTCGTGTTCGGCCCAATAGAGTTTGGTGTCGTAGGCAGCGATTTTCAAATCATCCAAAGTCACGTCGTGCATGTCGCGCAGCATTTGGCGCGACATTTTGGCGCGACGTTTGTCATCGTCGGCGTCTTCGACCATGTACGCAGGGTATTCGGCACGATCGGGATTGTCGTTATCGCTCGTCGTGAACGGACTGGAATTGCAGTTCTGAATAAAGTCGCAACGCGGATTCAGCACTTGGGGCAAATCCGCCAGGGCATGCATTCCTTGCCATTCGGTGCGGGGGTCGCTGCCGTCGACCGGCTTGCTCCATTTGAACTGGGGGTCGCGCTTGGGAACTGCCGCGTTGTACAGGTAGTAAATGTTCTTCTTGCGATCGGCGTAAATCGAGTTCATAAACGGAAACTGGTTGATCGCCATTGCCGCGCGATACTCGTCGAGGTTCGTCGCCTTGGCCGCTTGCAATCCTTGACCCAGCAGCATTAGGTGATCGAGGTTTGCCATTTTTGCCGACAAATAATGCTTGTCGTTCTCTTTGCCGACCACCGGGCCGTGATGCGTCTTACGAAATGTGAAGGGGCGAGATTCGAGCCCACTGCCGGTTTTGACGACGATCGTATCTTTCCATTCGACGGCCGTGCGGTAGCCGTCGCCATAGCGGTAGGCCAGCGGGTTTTTGGGGTCGTCGAACGTCTCGCGCCAGACATCGGCAATGTCGGGTTCGTTCGTGGTCATGGCCCAGCCCAGATGTTCGTTGTGACCAAGCGTGGGCAGCGGGTTTCCAAAGAACGTCGCGCCGGTGAAATTCAAGCCTTCGCCGCTACGCAAATGAGCTTCGTACATCTGCCCGAATCCGAACCAGGGCTGATGCGGATTGATAAACAACATGGCGTTGCCCGACCGCGTGCGCGACGGGCCGATGGCCCAAGCGTTTGAGCCGGTGGCATGCCAAATGTGTTCGTTCCCGCGCGGCATGAAGTTGTTGTGCAGCCGCGTGTAGCGAAAACAGAGTTCCAACATGAGGTGACGACCATAGG
>JAYTAU010000143.1:0-12122 GCA_043737375.1 Planctomycetia bacterium | reverse complement strand
TTGTCGTCGTGCGTGTCCCAATTGCCCGCGTTGACTTCGACGAACGTCACGCCGGCTTGCACCAGACGTCGCGCCAGCAAGCAACCCGAGGCAAATTGCGAGTCGCCGTAAGCGGTCCGCGTGGCGTTCGACTCTTGTGTCAGGTCGAAGGCTTTCATCTGCGGACTAAGAATCATCTTGGCCGCGCGGTCGTACAATTTTTTATGATCGGCGACTTCTTGCGGGGCTTCTTTGGCGAAGTCCGCCTGCATTCGATCCAACAGGCCCAAGCGGCGTTGATACCGGGCCACTTCCGTGGCGGGTCGAGTGTTGGTCGGCGGAACCGTGGGGTTGGTAATATCGAACGGATCGTGCTGAACGCCCAGAAATCCGCCGCCGCTGCCGGTTTGACCTCGCCCGCCGATACGCACGAACGACGGCAGCTCACTCTTGGGGTCGGCCAATTCATTGGCTACCAACGAACCGATCGAGGGGTACTTCACACTTGCCGTCGGCAAGTAGCCGGTGTGCAGCAGAAAGCTGGCCCGCGGGTGACTCCCTTCTTTACTGGTCATCGACCGCAAAATGGCCGCGTGGTTCATGACCTTGGCCATGTGCGGAAAGTTGTCGGCGATTTCGATGCCAGTCACGTTGGTCGCAATCGCCTTGGTATCGCCGCCGTTGGCGTGACCCGGCTTGGGGCTGAACGTTTCGAACTGGCTGGGGCCGCCTTGCATCCAGAGCAGAATGCACGACATGCCGCGCTTGCGCAGTTCGTCGGCCTGCGCCGTCATCAGGTCGGTCCAACTCAAGGTTCCGGCCGACAACCCCGTTGCCGAAATGCCTCGCAAAAAATCACGCCGATCGACCACTTGCTTGCGATCGACGGCCACTTTGACGCAATGATGTAGTTGAATGTTCATGGTTTAATTCTTTTTGCGATTTAAATATTTGCCACAGAGGGCACGGAGTCCACAGAGAAGTCGTTGGCCATGAATGGTCGCGAATCAGAGACTAGAGGCTAGAGGCGTGGGATAGCAGGAATGAGTCTGATGCATTAGAAGTCCTAACATTAACTTGGGTTTAGTGAGCCACTGGCTCTGCCAGTGCTTCCTTAATCAGTAAAGTTAGGGCTTGTCAGGCAATTTTCAGTTCTGTCTTATTCGCATTCATTCGTATCCATTCGCGGCAAATCTTTCTCGGAGTCCTCTGTGCCCTCTGTGGCTCATCTTCGATTAACTATTTGCGGTGCGCGAACTCCGCTGAGTTCAGCAACGCCCACAGAATGTCTTCGAAGCCTTCGGTTCTATCGCCGGTGCGTTTCACATGCGATAAGCAGGTCGTCAGTTCCGTCGGTTTCGGTTCGCGCGATAGAGTTCGCAAATACAATTCATTGGCCACGGCCTTGTCGTTCTTCTCGTCGGCCAATAGTTTGCCCAACATACTACTGGAGCGGCTACCGCTCATGCCGGCTGCGATCAACGGCGAGTTCATCAAGGCGAGGGCCTGAGGAATCGAACCCGAGATCTCGTCGCGTCGCGTACTGGGATCGAAACCAAACACTAGGTTGAATACAAACCGCGGATCGCGCAAATTTTGATAACCCTTGCCGCCTCGTCCCGCTTGAGTCAGGTTGCTGGTCCCCAGCACCGAAGTGATGGCGCTATACAGTTGATCGCCGCGCAGTCGCTGCACGGCGTTGGCAACAAACGGTGTCTCGTCCGGGTTGCGTCGCGAACGACCGGCGCGTTGATAGGCTTCGGTCGCGGTCACCGTGCGAAACAACCATTTGATGTCGTATTTGTTGGCCGCAAACTGCGCTGCCAAATAGTCCAGTGTTTTGGGAGCAGTCGGTTGTCGGTCGGGCCCCAGATCATCGACAGGCTCATAAAAACCTTCGCCCACGAGTTCGGACCAAATTCGATTGACGAAGGCTTTCGCAAACCAGGGGTTCTCAGTCGCGGTAATCCAACGCGCAATCGTCTCGCGGCGTTCGATGTCGGTCTTGCCGGGCTCGAGCTTCTGCCCGGTAACAAAGAATACCGGCTCCATCTTGGTGCCGCGATCGGTCGGGTTGTTCAAGTCGGGCATGTAGTGCTCAGGGTTGCCGCGCGGTCGGCCATTACCCTTGCCGCCAAAAGCCGCGCGATCGCGCGAGACAACTTCGTATGAGCGTTTCTCGCCGTCGTTTTTGGGACGCACGGCGATCCGCGGAAAAAACGCTGCCAGCTCATGAAACTGCTCGCGATTCCAACGGTCGGTCGGGTGGTTATGGCATTGAGCACAAGCAATCTGAATGCCCATGAAGACGCGCGAAACTTCGGCGGTAATATCCGATGTCTCGCCCATTTGCGCCATGAAAATTCCCGTCGCCCCCTCTTCGCGAACGTCGCCGGTGGCAGTGATGAACGCTTTGGCTATCGAATCCCACGGGGTGTTTTTATTGAAGGCTTCGACCAGATAGGCGTTCATCGTTTGACCAACGAGGAGCGCTCGATCGTCGCTGCGACGGTACAAAATAACATCTCGCCAGTAGTGTCCCCAATTTTCGCCGAATTGTGAATCGGCCAACAACCGTTCGACGAGTTTGGAGCGTTTGTCGGGCGACGAGTCTTTGACGAACGCGTTGATCTCAGTCGGAGTCGGCGCGCGACCGGTCAGGTCGAACGCAACGCGCCGTAGGAAAGTTCGATCGTCGATCTGTGAAGCCGGTTTGGTCGCAGCGCCCGCGAGCGACTTTTCGTTCGCCCCGGCATTGATCGGTACTTCGCTATTGAGCAGTCGATCCAACTCTGCCGCGGTCGTTGCGGGAACCGCCGAGGTCAGTGGCGACGTCTTAGAGTCGCTGGTGGCACGCTTGGCGTTTTTTGCAAGTCGCACGGTTTTAGCGGGCGATGCAGCTTTCGCGGCTAGGGCAGTGTTGCCTAACTCGGCGGCAATCATCACTAACGGTGACAGACCCAACGCAATTGCTACTAGCCAAGCGAGGGGTCGAACTGTGCGGTGTTTCATGGTTTCACCCGATCAAAAATCCAATTCGAAACAGGCTAGTGGCTTATCCGATTGAACCCCGCGGCTGGGTCGCGAGTTCCGATCGTCTTTTCAAATTAAGCGGGCCGTTAAACTTTCCTATCACAGTCAAGGTAACGGATCGTTCGGTCTTTTTAACAATTGTACGCCGATTGACGGCTGGGGAACCTCAAACCTAGCCGACCCACGGTTGGAATTCGCCACTTCATGTGGGCTTTTTGCCACATCTACCGGTCCAAAATGAATGATGATCGAGCGGTGCAAATTATCGTAACCGTCTGGCGGCAAACAACAAATGATTCGCCCGAGTGACGTTACGGCGAACGACCGGCACCGAGTGTGCTATATGTCCAGCCGTCGAACTTCGGAAAAGGGCGGGCCGTTGGCCGCGCCGCTACGCAGCTTCAGGGAGCTAACGCACCCCGCTCGTCCGCACCAGCCTCCGGTCTCTAGCCTCATTCCCCACCCCTCGCCTGTGCACGTCACCGAGATCAATTCGCTCGATCAGTTGCAATCTTGCCGCTTGGCTTGGACCGCACTCTTGGCCAAGACCCGAGGAGCGAACTATTTTCAAACACTCGATTGGCTACTGGCCTATTGGCGACATTTTGGAAACGATCAAGAGTTGCGCACACTCGTGATCCAGGACGATCGTCGGGCTGTGCTGGGTATTTTGCCGCTAGTGTTGCGACGTGAATCGACACGCGCAGGAACTGTGCGCGTGCTGACTTACCCGCTGCATGGCTGGGGGAGCTTCTATGGGCCGATCGGACCGAACCCTACCTTGACGCTTGCGGCAGGGATGTTGCACGTCGCTCGCACGCGGCATGACTGGGATCTGGTCGACCTGCGTTGGGTCGATGCCGATAACTCGGATCATGCGCGCACCGATTGTGCGTTGCTCTACGCCGAGCTGCCCTACCGCAAACATGTTTGGGGACAAACCGCTTGGATCGACTTACGCGGCGGCTGGGAGGCGTACTGGCAGAGCCGCAAATCGCACTGGCGCACCAACGTTCGCCATGCCGAAAAGCAACTGGTTGCGGTTGGCCAGGTCGAACATGTGCGCTATCGCCCCGCAGGTGCAGCACTTGGCGAAGCCGACCCGCGCTGGGACTTGTACGACGCGTGCGAACGGCTCGCCGAACTAAGCTGGCAAGGAAAGTCGACGACCGGAACGACGCTCTCGCACACGGATAGCCGCGAGTACTTTCGCGACGCGCATCAAACCGCCGCGGCAGCCGGCGGGCTCGATCTCAATTTACTTTACGTCGCTGGGCGACCGGCGGCGTTTGCCTACAACGTGGTCCATCACGGATCGGTATTCGGTCTGCGAACAGGCTATCACCCGCAATTCGCGAAAGCCGGTGCGGGTACCGTGTTGATGGCCCGCATGTTGAGCGACAGTTGTCGGCTGGGTGATACGCTATTCGACCTGGGCCCGGGCAATTTAGAAACGAAACGGCATTGGCAGACCAGTGTAGAAAACTGTTACCGCTACACACACTATCGTGCGACGGCTGTGCGCGCGCAACTACTACGCGCGAAACATTGGTGGACGCAGGGGAGGGGGTTAGACAGCCGAGGGCTGAAAAGCTCGGGATCAGGGATCGGGGGACAGGGACAGACGACAGCGTGATGCTTAGCGGCGCGGCCAACGGCCCCCCGTTACACTCCGCTCTTCCCGCTTCCAACTCCGCAATGCTTCCCTCAGTCCAGATCATCGACCCGCGTGGTCACACCGCGGCGCGCGCGATGCGGCGCACGATGATGGCCGCCGCGTGGGCGATCTCCCTCCTCGATGATCTTGCCGCCCAGCAGGCGATAAAAGAACAGCAGGGCAAAGGCACCGGCAGTGGCCACGGCAAAGCCTAGCAGACTGATCGGAGTGACCCGCGCGCCGTCGTATAAATACATCAGCGTGCCGCAGCCGATGATACTGCCGCCGATGCCCATCAATACCGTGGCGATCGATCCGCCCGGGTCGCGTCCCGGCATGATCGCTTTGGCGGCCAATCCGACTAACGTGCCGAACCCGATCCAGGTCAACGCATCGGTTGCCCAGGAGTGCAGTTGTTCATAAAGATCAACTTCGGCGAACAACATGAGAGTTGGTGATCAGGGGTCGGGAGTCAGGAAGACGGAGTCAATAGGCCGTAGTGACCGTTCCCTTCGCGCGCCGACGTCCGAGCGTCAACCAACCTTAGTTGATGTCGCTCGAACGTCAGCGCGAAGGGTGCCGTCCCCCCCAAGGCATGCGCATCCGCCTAGCTCGTTCAATAAATCTCGGTCTGCCCAATCGAGATTATTCGTCGAGATCGACGCCGCGCATGTCGGCATGATTTATGAAGCACCCCGAATGCTATCGGGCTGGCGGCAATTGCGGGTCGCGGGCCTTACGCAAAGCTTCCTCTTCGTTGTACGCCTTGAGAGCGGCGGCTTCACGCGAGAGCTTCATCCGCGGACCGGCTGGAAAAAATTGAATGTCATCCGCCAGATAATAAGCGCTGGGCAGTGTTTGCCCACCCACGTCCACCTGACAGCCGATTGTGCCTGCGATCGCCAGCAAACTGGCGCCACAAACGGCCTTGCGAAGCAGATGTCGATTGAGAATACCGAGCATACTCGTTCAATCTCCGTCTGAAGGGAGCCGCCGGCAGCGTTGCCGTGTCTGGCCGAGCCCGTCGACTTGAAATCATTAAAACCGTTACAAACCGTACCATCGTTATCGTCTACACCTGGCAAGAACTTTGGCTCGAAGCGAGAAAAGTCTGGCGAACTTGGTCGGATTGACGAAACACGACGGCAATGCGTTAAGTTGGGCAAAATCGGAAGTGGAAAATCGCCAGACAAGATGGTGATGGTCTGAACCGCGCGGTTTAGGCGGGCTGGTGTCCGCGCCGCTAAGCATCCTTTGCTGCAAGTGAACTTCTTAAGCCCCGACTCCCGATCTCTGACTCCTAATTCCTGACTCCTGACTCCTGCATTGTTTCGCCCGCTCGCCGCAATTGGTTATGATGAAAGTAGGAGGGTCGAGCCGACCTGCTCGCCACAAGTCATTCTTAGCATCTCAATTCGCAGCCACCCGATCGCCGTTCGCCGCCGAGGCACTTTATGACCGCATGTCGCTTGCCAGCGTCTCAGAGCCGCATTTCCGTTCACGCCTGCGAATCGGTTAGGCGCAGAGGGCGCGGCCTCATGCTACTGGTCGTCATTTTGACATATTTCGCGTTGGCAAGCGGTGTCTCGAATGCCCATGCGCAGGGCCAACGCAGCATGCCCAGTCAGGCGTACTACGGTCATTTTCAGTTGCTTTACGACGGCGAATACAAAGCGGCTTTGAGCAGCTTCAAAGACGATCTGGGCGGCGCGCGGCGGACCACGCAAAGCCGCTGGATCGACTCGATCTGCTACTACACCATGATCGGTGAGTCGCACTACAAGCTCGGCCAGATGGGCGATGCGCTGGATAATTACACCTCGGCCCTGACACTGTACTTGTCGTATCCCAATTGGATGGCGCAGGTAAAATTCACCGACCCGACACCGGCCACGACGCGGCCGGCAATTCCGTGGGGCAAGACGGCGCGCAACAGCAAATTGGGTCGGTTTCCCTCGACGATGTTGATCTCGGAGGGCAAGCCCATTACCGAAGCGGCCATTCGTAAAGGGGGCGTCATCACCGCGCCGCAAATGCTGTCGATCACTCCGCAAGAGGTCGTGCGTTGCCTGGCGTTGGCCATGTATCGCCGCCGCGAAATTCTTGGCCCGGTCTGCAAACACGAACCGCTGACCGATCAATTGACCGCGGCTTTTGGTCGCCGCGAGGGACCGCCCAATCATTGGTCCGAAGCTTGGACCGACGTGATGTTGGGCATGGCTAGTGCGGGGTCCGGCAATACGGGACAAGCCGTTGCTCTACTGCAACGCTCGCTGTTGGTCGGCGGCGAATTGGATCACCCCGCCTCGGGCTTGGCATTGTTGGAATTGGGTCGTATCGCCGTCGAGAGCGGCAAGATTGCCGAAGCGGCCGTTTTTTTTGCCGAGGCCAGTTACACCGCGGCCGAACATGGCGACTTGATGGTGGTGGAAGAAGCGTTTCGATACGGCTTTATTGTGCATGCGATAACGCAGCCCAAGGAAGTGATGAAGGCCCTTGAGCCGGCCGCCGCTTGGGCCAATCGGCGTGGGCGAGAACTATACGCTTCTCTGGTAATTTTGGCCGCCGAGAGTGCCGCTTTGGTCAAAGAAACGGGCCAAGCAACGACCTTACTCGGCCAAGCTAAAACCAAAATCGCCAAGACCGATATGGCGCTAACCGAGCTAGGCGCGCGACTGGCCTATATCACGGCGTTGACCAGCTATCAGCGCGGCAACGTTGCCGCCGGCGACGAGGCGCTCAGTGTCGCCGTAAAAATACAAAAGAATCATTCGATCTGGCTGTATCAACTGGCGCTGACCAATGCCCGACTCTCAAAAAACGGCATCACCAGCCGCAATGCCGTTACCATTTTCGAACGGTTGGCGTCGGATCCGTTGCCCATCGATTGGCACTTGCGACCATTGGATTGCTTGGCGGTGCTAGCGACACCGCATCAGCCGATCTTCGAAGTCTGGTACGAGGCGACGCGCGATATGGAAACCGCGCTGGAGGTTGCCGACTTGGCGCGGAGGCATCGTTTTTTTACCGCGCTGCCGTTCGGCGGACGATTGCTGGCGATTCGTTGGCTGCTGGAAGTGCCGCCGGAAACATTGAATAACACCGAACGGCTGCAACGCCAGGACATACTGGCTCGCTACCCTGCTTACGTCGACCTGTCCAAGCAAGCTGCGGCCTTGAAAACCGAACTGGCTGCCATGCCGCTATTGAGTGAAAAAGACAACTCCGATGAAGCCCGCAAACAAGCCGACCTGTTGGATAAATTGGGCAAAGTCAGCGCGCTGGAAGAGATATTGATTCGCGAAATCGCCGTCCGTCGCGAGCCGGCCAATTTCTGCTTTCCGCCGGTTCGAAAAACCAAGGATGTGCAAGCCATGCTGGCCAACGGTCAGGTCATCCTGAACATTTTTTGCACCGGACGGCAAACGCACTGTGTGCTGATCGGCAAAGGCAAATACGCGCCTTGGAAACTCGAAAATAGCACCGTGCTGGACAAAAAAATTCTCGCCATGCTGCGCGCCATCGGCAATTACGACGCCAATCGCGAGCTGCCGCAATCCCAACTCAACGACGTCGCTTGGAAGGCTGCCGCGCGCGACGCCGTCGATACGCTGCTGACCGGGTCGAAAGTCAACTTCGGTCAGAAGTTCGACGAGTTGATTATCATTCCCGATGGGCTTACCTGGTATTTACCGTTCGAGGCGTTGCAGGTCGGCGACCCCAAACAAACCGTCTCACTGTTATCGAAAACGCGAATTCGATACGCCCCGACGATGGGCCTGGCCATGACGATCGACACCGGCCGCATCGAGTCGCCGCGGTTGGCCGTGGTCATTGGTAAACCACATCCCAAGGACGACCCGCAAGCGGCTGAGCAGACGTTCGATCGACTTAAAGCGGCCTTGCCCAAGACGGCCCCGCTGCGCGGTCTGCTGCCCGCCCCGTCGCCGTTGTTCGGCGCACTGGTCGACGGGCTGATTGTGCTGGAAGATGTCAACAATACCCAGCAAGCCCCGTTCGATTGGTCGCCAATTCCCTTGGACAAGATCAAGCAGGCAGGCACGCTGTCCAGTTGGATGACGCTGCCCTGGAAGAACGCCGACTTGGTCGTGCTGCCGGCGTTTCATTCGGCAAGCGAAAACGGACTGAAAGATGCCGCCAGCGCGGGGAACGATCTGTTCATGGCCAGTTGCGGACTGTTGGCGACCGGTTCGCGAACGGTGCTATTGTCGCGCTGGCGAACCGGCGGGCATACCAGCCAAGAACTAGTGCGGCAATTTGTGCAGGAGTTTCCGTTTACCACGGCGTCGGACGCTTGGCAGCGTAGCGTTCAATTGGTTAGCGAATCGCCGTTGGATACCGCGCGCGAACCGCGTATCAAATCCACGCCGAACGCGGCGCCCCTCAACGCCGATCATCCATTCTTGTGGGCCGGCTACATGTTGATCGACCGCGGTGTAGGCCCTCGCGCTCCTGAGGCCGCTGGTGCTGCGCCGCCGGTATTGAAGCTTGAGAAGCCGGCTGTCAAAGAGCCGGCGAAGTGAAATTCTCGTTCCCACAGTCCTCCTCTCTCGTTCCCACGGTCCCCGTGGGAACGCCACTGCCCGCCGCTCCGCGGCATTGAACTTGGGATAGCGGTTAAGAGCCACAAGGACGCGGAGCGTCCGAAGGAGACGTTACCACGCAGAGCGTGGGAACGAGGGTAGCAGAGCGTGGGAACGAGAATGAACCAGTGACCGCGCCGGTAAGCAACGCTTTACTTCGTCTCTCAGTTTCAAACTGTCTCTAAGCTCGCAGTCGATCGGTTGCGGCCGAGAACCCAATTCTTGACCGACTCCAAATTGAACACGGTTTGCGTCGCCGGTTGTGGGTCGGCCGAGAACAGAAACATCGAGGCGGTCATTGCCATCATCGTGGCCGAGAACACCGCCAGACCCATGAAGATGCCGATGCCGACATGCAGTCCCAGCGTTGAGATGGCCCATAACACCCGAGTGCGACTGGGCCAAACGAACGCGGCATAGCCGATCTCGACCACTAGCGTTCCCAGGCACAACAACACGGCGATAAAAGGATATTCGGCGAGCCACGACATGTCGTAAGCGCACAGGTCGCGTCGCATCAGCGAGCACCAGATCGCCTCACCATTCCACCAGTCCCAGCCGGCCGCCTTTTCGACTCCCGAGATCAAATACACCAGGCACAAATGCAGTTGAATCGTGCGGATCGAAAGCCGGGCCCAAGGCGACGGTTCGCCGCTGACCCGACCGCTGCTTTGATCCATCGACCAGGCATGCCCAACCGGCATCCACATCAGATAAAACAGGATGATATGAGCAAACGAGTCGGCACCGTACATCGTCGTGGCGGCCGTATGTCTGAATGTCATCTGCAAGAACCAGGCGATGACCGCCGCGGTTCGCGTGTGCCAGCCGACCAATAAACATCCCAGGCTGCCGACATAGGTCAGAAACACGGCGCGCAGGCAAAACGTTTCGTCCAGGTTGACTCGCGCCGCCAGATCGACAAACCATCGCATGCGCGGCAATCCGACAGTCAACGGTTCGTTCATCCACTGCATGATTCCGCGGCTGCCGAACAGTTCGACCAGCGCACCCGCGATAGCTAGGGCTTGAAACAGCAGAATACCCGAGATGCCGATTCGCAGCGCAGCCAGCGGTTTGGGTGAGGCGGGTGCCGAAACAAATCGGATGGCTCCGGTCCGTAAACGGTCCAGGCGACTAAACAGCGAGGCAAGGCGTGAAGCATTCATGGTCGTTTCCCTTCGACATAAGTGCATTGAGCGGCGATGCCACGCTAGGCGTGTTTTGTGCCCGGTTGTTACAGCCAGGGTGGAAACAGGCCTGGTTTGATTTAATCTCGTTCCCACGCCGGCAAGGGAAGAGTGAGCGTCAGTTTTGTAGGCACCCCATCGGGTCAGTGGCGATTCTGTGATCAGCCCCCGGCTTTGCCGGGGGATTGGCTAGGCGCGGACGTTGGGCCTAGTTAACTGGCTGTCACAATTCCGACCTGCCCCCCGGCAAAGCCGGGGGCTGAAGGATTTGCGGCATATCGTGGCCAACAAAAATCCATCCCTACTTTCGCGACGCTAACACGCAAGGGACCGAGAAACCGGAAATGTTAAAGCCGCGCAGCATCGGTCGCTTGCCGACATGACTCAGTTCGGCAAACATGACCCCCTGTCGCGGCTTTACAAATGCCTATTGGTTGCGTCTGTCCGGTCGATGAATGCCTGCATCCAAAGCTCTAGCGTCAGAAGCTGCCAAATTTGCCCGCTCCAGTCGCGGCGACCCGAGCGATGCTCGTCTTGCCAACGCCGGACCTCTTGGGGGTCAAACAATCCACGCTCCCGGATACGAGTTTCGCTCAACAGATCGTCGGTTAATTCGCGTAACTCGCCGGATAACCAGCGGTCGATCGGTCCGGCGAAGCCTGCTTTTTTTTGTCTCAAAACTTCTGCCGGCACCGAGTTTTGGATTGCCTTGCGAAGAATATATTTCGTCGTCCGACCACGCAGCTTCAATCGAGGATCGACGTTCATGGCGGCCCATTGCAAAAACTCGTGGTCGAGGAATGGCACCCGGACCTCGACCGAATTGGCCATGCTCATCTTGTCGTTGTAGGTCAAATTCAGGCTGACCATAAAAATCTTAGTATCGACATACAACATCTGATTGAGGAAATCGGCATGCTCGACGCGTTCGAAGCACTCGACATGACGGTAATGCGCATCGAACCCTGCTAAAGCTTGGCGAACCAGTGGTGTGTAGAGTTGATTGCGCTGCGAAGCATCGAGATATGTGCAATCGGCGATGAACCGATCGACCGGTTTTAACGATCCGCTGCGGGCCATTTTTTTCATCAACCGCACATAGCGAGCAGCGCGAGTTCCCAGCCCCGGTGGCAACGATTCGATGACCGGTTCGATTGCATAGCGACGAATTGCCTGCGGGATACGCCGATATGTTTCAGCCAGGTAATGTGCCTGATGCTTCCGATAGCCGGCAAAAATTTCGTCGCCCCCGATACCCGAAAGCATCACCTTCAGCTCGCGAGCAGCCTCGCGGTTGACCAAATACGCCATAATCGCCGCTGGATCGGCGATCGGTTCGTCGAGGTACCAGACAAGTTTCGGCAATAACGAAGCGACATCCGGTCGTACAATGATCTCAGTATGCCGGCAGCCGAGGGCTTCGGCCGTACGCCGTGCGACGGCCGGGTCGTCCAGCATCAGGCCGCTGCGGCCATCCTCGGGCGGAAATGCAATCGTGTAAGTTCTGACCGATTGACCGGTAATTTTCGAAACGGCAGCCACAATTGCCGTTGAATCGATGCCAGCACTCAGAAACGCGCCGAGTGGCACATCGGTTCGTAGTTGCGATTTTACCGCGACCGCAAAACGGTCGCGGACTTGTTCAGTGGCTTCGGCCTC
>JAYTAU010000142.1:0-1950 GCA_043737375.1 Planctomycetia bacterium | reverse complement strand
CCGACCCAAACTGTTGGGTCGGCCGTAGCCAAGTGTGGAAGCCCTTTTTGCTGCGCTAGCGGGAATAGGATCACGGAACCTAAAGACATATGTCCAATCGCAAGCCTAATAAATACACGTTAACCTTCGAAACCAAGCTCAAGCATGTGTTTGGGTGGATAGCCGCATTTGAGTTGTCAGATCGTCGTCAACCTCTTGTCTTTTGTAAAATCCCCGTAAGATTTGTCGACGGAAAAAATCGGAACTTTATGCCCGATGTTGCAATATTACAACAGAGCCGCTGCGAAAGGTTGTATAAGGGCAACGGCAATCATCTGGCCGACATTCGATCGGCTCGCTCAATCCTACCTTTAAGTCCTTCCCTAATCACACCTTATATCTTGTCAACTGCGTGGCTGGCTGCGCCTGGCACTGAACCTGCTTTTGAGGTTCTGCCAAGAAGTGGCCAAGTCGACCGCGAGGCTTGGAAGCACACCCATGATGCAGCACACATTTGAGGAGTTCCCCTTGTCACGACCTCGGAAGATTTCGGTTCGCAAGCCCGGCGATGCTCGTACTTCCCTTCAAGGAGATAAGCCCATTCCAGCCACTAAATCCAAGTCCCGCTTCAATACGTTCGACACGGCCGACGATGACGGCACCATGCTCGAATCGGAAGATCATGCCGTCGATGGCGATGCCGAGTTCGATCTGTTCGAAGATGCCGTTGCCGACGATGCCGATGGCGAGGATGAAGAAGTGGCGGCCGTCCCCAGCGGTTCCGCCGATCAGATCGACGATCCGGTTCGCATGTATCTGATGCAGATGGGCGAAATTCCCTTGCTCACGCGGGTCGAAGAAATTGCCTCGGCCAAGCAAATCGAGAAAACGCGTACCAAGTATCGTCACATGATGCTGGCCAGCGACTACTTGCTGCAAGGTGCGGCGACTTTGTTGCGTAAGGTGCGCGACGGGCAGTTGCGACTGGATCGGACCATCGAAGTTTCGGTGACCAACACGGTTGAGAAAAAGAACATCCTCCGCCGGCTCGATCCGAACCTAAAAACGCTGGAGCATTTGCTCCGTCAAAACCGCGCCGACTACGCCTTGGCCATTAGCAAAAGCCATCAGCTCGTCGAGCGCCGACAGGCCTGGCGGCGATTGACTCGTCGCCGCAACAAGGCGGTTCGCCTGGTCGAAGAATTGAACCTGCGCATCGGCCGCTTGCAGCCGCTGCAAGAAAAGCTGAAAGAGATCTCCGCCCGCATGGTCTATCTGCGTGACCTGTTGGATGAGCACAAGCAAAACAAACCGGGTGCAACCGGTCGCGTCGAGGAACTACGCAGCGAGCTGCGTCATCTGATGCGAATTACGTTGGAAAGCCCGAGCACGTTGTCGGGCCGCGCCCACCGCACCGTGATGTTGCAGAAAGATTACGACGCCGCCAAGCGTGTGCTATCGGCCGGTAACCTGCGATTGGTCGTCTCGATCGCCAAGAAGTATCGCAACCGCGGACTCAGCTTTTTGGATTTGATTCAGGAAGGCAACACCGGCCTGATGCGAGCGGTCGACAAGTTCGAACATGCTCGCGGCTATAAGTTCAGCACCTATGCCACTTGGTGGATTCGCCAAGCAATCACACGAGCCATCGCCGATCAAAGCCGCACGATTCGTCTGCCGGTCCACATGATCGACACGATGAGCCGCGTTCGCAACGCCACGCGTGAATTAGTGCAATCGACCGGTCGCGAGCCGAGCGTCGAAGAGGCAGCCGCCGCAGCGGGCCTGTCGATCGACGACACGCGTTGCATCCTGAAAATGACCCGTCAGCCGCTATCGCTCGATCAACCGGTTGGCGATCACGACGACAGTTTCTTCGAGCAAGTCGGCAATTCGATGTTTGAGCGACTGTTGATTGACTTCGTACAACGGGTCATCTTCACGGTGATCTTGGATGAACTCGCCGAAGAA
>JAYTAU010000141.1:0-1951 GCA_043737375.1 Planctomycetia bacterium | reverse complement strand
ATCGCCAGCGTGGAACGGGGTTCGCGCGTTTCGATGAGCTTGTCGATCGCGGTTTGCGAGATTCCCAAAGACCGCAGTTTCGCTTCCAGTACAGTTTGTTCGTTTTTCAGCTTTTGATAATCAGTTTCGCGTTGCAGCGACTGCTGTCCGGCGATGATTCTGCTGGTGGCTCGCGAAGCATCCACAAGGGACTTCGCTAATCTAAGTTGGTCGGAATTGGCGAGCAGTTTGAGTTGCAAGTCTTGGAATTCCAGACTCTCGACCTCGGCAATCACTTGATTGCGCTGGACCTCTTGATTTTGATCGACGGCAATCTTGGCGACGCGCCCGACAATCTGAGACGAAGCAAACGCCCGGCTCTGAGGCGGGATTTCGATAGCTCCGTTAATGATCACGGTCGTGTCGATGGGATGCTTGGCCACCGGCTGCAGTGTCAGGCCGATGTTCCGTTGAGTCTCGACGGGTAGATCAAAAGTGCCCTGCACAAAGAAGGATGCCAGTTGTCGGCTGCCATTGACTACAACTTTGTCGCCCGGAACAACGCCATCTTTGATCTGTGTCTGGCCATTCTTCACCAGTCCGGTGATCACGTTGGTGCGTAAGTAGGCACCCGCTTGCTGTTCCACAAACAGCCAACTGCTTGCTCCGCTTAAAACCATTGCTGATGTAGGTACAACCGTCGCTTGAACTTGATCAGTGACAATTTCGACGGTTGCGAACATACCCGGCCGAGCGAGCGGCTGACTACTAGTTAGATTCTCGATCTCAATCCAAACCGGAATCGCCCGAGTTTTTGGATCGACCTGAAGACCGACATATTTGATCTGTCCGGATAACACAGATTGCGGAGCCGCAGCTAGCTTGACGCGAGTCGTTTGACCCTCGACAACTCGATACGCCTCGGCTTCGACGACAGTCGCTTTTAGGAAGACTTTAGAGAAATCGACGATCTCGAACAGATGGGTCGTTGCTTCGACAATCTGGCCCGGATTGATATCGGAGTGAATCAGCGTGCCATCGCGGTTTGCGATCACCGACAAAGTTTTCAAGGGCTGTCGAGTGCGGATGACTTCATCCAGTTGCTCGGCAGTAAAACCCACGGCCAGCAATTTGTGGCGGGTCGTTTCGACCGCCGCAGACTTTTCAGAAAGGGTTGCGCTGGCTGCCGTGAGTTCTTTTTGGGCCACCGTGCCACTGGCGCTCAGCGACGCCACACGTTCGACTGTCTTTTCGGCGAGTTCAAGTTCGAGTTGATATTGGATCAACTCGAACTGGGTATCGAGTAGCTCGGGGCTTTCGATTTCGGCGAGCAAATCGCCGGTACTTACTGCTTCGCCCGACTGATACTTCAAACTCGATAGCCGGCCTCCCACACGAGCCGCGACAAAGGCGTGCTGATACCAGGGGATTTCGATGGTTCCGTTGGCAGTTAAAGTTCGCTCCAAATCCGCTTGTACCACCTCGACGGTTGTCAGCCCGATCGCTGTTCGCGCCTCGGGACTGAGCAACACCGTGTCGCCGCGAACGGTAACGCCCTTGCTCGGGAGCGCTTCGTGACCTTCGTGGCCAAGGGCGGCGGCACTCAACGCGATGGTGATCACAACTGCAAGATGCGGGATGCATGATGACGGTACCGAGCTTGATATTCTCACAGGTCACCTCATGAAAAATACTTCGCGAGGACTACGCACGACAAATAGGCCGACGGAAGAATGTGATTGCCGCCAACGGCATTAACGCCGTTGGCGGCTTCGAGGATTTGTCTCTACTGAGTCGGAACAAGCTCCTATGTTTTGGGCTTTACTTCGTACTCGCCTTGCGGCGTTACTAGCTTCGTCGGCTTGTAACCGGCGGCCTCCACGGCTTCCCATAGCCCCTTCGGCGAAACCGCGGACTTGTCCTTGCCAGTCACAGTGACCAGCTTTTGTTCGACGTTCACGTCGGTCTTGGC
>JAYTAU010000140.1:0-5004 GCA_043737375.1 Planctomycetia bacterium | reverse complement strand
GCGGCAGCCGACATTCTGATCTGGCGTCGGCAAGTATTGGCCGATCTGACGGCCAAAGGTGTCCTATCGATCGATGTCTTGCCCGATGAACTGACCGCACCGCTGGTCAACAGTTATCTGAATATCAAAGCCCGGCATCTGTTGTAGTAACCACGAATTATTTTTATTAACCACGAAACACACGAACGACACGAAAAGAAATTGTGCGAGTCCGTGTTGTTACAGGTTTTTGCCGGCTCGTGACTGTATGAATCCTCGCCGATGCTCATGGTTTCCGAGCGTCAGCACGGCGAAGGTTGCAATCGGAGATGTTTCCTCGCTAACGCTTCGCGCGTAGGATTCAACTGGAAATCGCTAGTCATTTCCTTTTCCTTTTTCGCGTATTTCGTGTATTTCGTGGTTTATCCATTCTGACTTCGTGTCCGACGACTTCTCACCCGCCGAATTACAGCAAATCGAAGCGTCCACCCAAGACGTGGGCCGTTATCTGTTCGCACATCTCGACACGCGCCGACCGCATGTTTGGCAACGCCGCTGGTGGGACGATCGCGTCATGCAATGGGCCATGCAAGACGAATCGGTCAAGCTGCAGATGTTTCGCTTCATCGACGTGCTGCCGATGCTCGATAGTCATGAAGCAATAGCAACTCACCTGCAAGAATACTTCGAGGAAGTGCGGGAACAATTACCAGGTGCGGCGCGCCTGGGACTTGACGTTGCCACGCGCACGCGTTTGGGCGGCCACGCCGCTGCAATTGCCGCGCGACGCGGCGCCATGTCACATGCTCGCCGGTTTATTGCCGGCAGCAACGTGCAAGAAGTGCTGGCTGCGGCGTTGCGGGAAAGGCGTCAACAGCGTGCGTTTACGCTCGATCTATTGGGCGAAGCAGTCACCAGCGATGCCGAAGCCGACCGTTACTTACACGCTTACATCGAGCTGATCGAAGCCATCGCACCGACCGTCAACGGTTGGCCGAGCATCGCCCAGATTGATTTTGAGGAAACGAGCAACGGACAACCGCGCGTCGAACTTCCTCGTATCAATGTCTCGGTCAAGCTCTCGGCGCTCGATAGCCAATTCGATCCGATCGATACCAACGGCACGATCGACCGCGTGGCCGGTCGCTTGCGTCCGTTATTGCGTGTCGCTCAACAGCACCGTGCGCATGTGCAGATCGACATGGAGTCGTACCGCACCAAGGACACGGCCCTGGCGGTCTTTCGGCAAGTGATGCTGGAAGCCGAGTTTCGCGATAACCCGCACGTGGGCATCGTCATTCAATGTTACCTACGCGACTCGGGTGCCGACCTGCGCAAGCTCCGCGATTGGGCCGAGCAGCGTGGCACGCCGATCTGGATTCGGTTGGTCAAAGGGGCATACTGGGACTATGAAACAGTGCATGCGAACGCGATCGGTTGGCCCGTGCCGGTATACCAAAACAAGTCGCAGACCGACGTTAACTTCGAGCAGCAAACTCGCTTCACACTGCGCAATCATCGTCGGCTGCGTACGGCGCTGGGCAGTCACAACTTGCGATCGCTGGCTCATGGCATCGCGGTCGCCAAGCATCTGCAATTGCCGGCTACCGCGTTCGAATTGCAAATGCTCTACGGCATGGCCGATGCCGAGAAGCAAGCCTTGATCGACCTGGGCCATCGGATGCGGATCTACATGCCGTTTGGAGAACTGATTCCCGGTATGGCGTATCTGGTGCGGCGACTGCTCGAAAATACCTCGAACGACTCATTTCTGCGCGCCGGTTTTCTGGAACATGTGGCACCCGAGAAGCTGTTGGTCAATCCGGCCGATCTATGTGCCTCCGGCTCCGCCGGTGCTGAACTTCTTTCGACGGCGATCTCGGGCTCTCCCGCCAATGCCACGTCCGACATCTCAGCAATCCGCGAACAACCCCGTACGAAAACATCTCCGCCACTGCGCCGCGAGCCTGCCATGCCATTCGAAAACGAACCGCCGACCGACTTCAATCTCGAAGTCAATCGCCAGGCGATGCGCGATGCCCTGATGTCGGTGCAATCGCAATTGGGGCGAACCTACTCGCTAGTGATCAACAACCAATCGATCGACACCGACAGCCATTTGCCGGCCCGCAACCCGGGCGACCGCGAACAACTGTTGGGGATGATCGCCATGTCCGACGCACGGCACGCCAAGCAAGCCGTCGCTGCCGCGCAGCTGGCACAGCCTGGATGGTCGGCGCTGGATGCACTTGCGCGGGCTGAGTATTTGCGTCACGTCGCGACCATTTTGCGACGGCGGAAGTTCGAGTTGGCCGCCTGGCAGATTCTCGAATGCGGCAAGCAGTGGCGCGAGGCCGATGCCGACCTTGCCGAGGCGATCGACTTTTGCGAATACTACGCCGAAGGCGCGGTCGCTTTGGATCAGCCGCAAAGCGTCGATGTACCGGGCGAACAAAACCGGTTCATATATCAGCCGCGCGGCGTGGTCGCGGTCATCGCACCCTGGAACTTTCCGCTCGCCATTCTCACCGGCATGGCCGCCGCGGCTTTGGCGACAGGCAACACTGTGGTCATGAAACCGGCCGAGCAATCCAGCATCACCGCCGCGTTGTTGATGCAAGTGTTTCAAGAGGCGGGCCTGCACCCCGGCGTCGTGAACCTGCTGCCCGGACGTGGCGAAACGGTCGGCGCGGCATTGGTCGACCATCCCGATGTGGCGTTGATCGTATTCACCGGCTCGCGCGCCGTCGGACTGGCGATCAACCGTCGTGCGGCCGAGGTGTCCGCGTCCGGTATTCCATTCGTCAAGCGCGTGATCGCCGAGATGGGAGGCAAAAACGCGATCATTGTCGACGACGATGCCGACCTCGATGAAGCGGTGATCGGCGTGGTCAAAAGCGCGTTTGGTTTTCAGGGACAAAAGTGCTCGGCCTGTTCGCGAGTAATCGTTCTCGACCGGGTGTACGATGCGTTCTTGCATCGGCTGGTCGAAGCCGCTCGCAGTTTACGCATCGGCCCCGCGACCGACCCCAGTAATAGTGTGGGACCGGTCATCGATGTAGCAGCGGTCGAGCGAGTTAAAAAGTACATTGAGATTGGTCGTACCGAAGGTCGCGAAGTCTTGGCGGTCGATGTCGGGGAGTTGTCTCAACGCGGCAACTATGTCGGCCCGCATATTTTCGCCGACGTTCAACCCAATGCTCGGCTTGCGCAAGAGGAAATTTTTGGTCCGGTGCTCGCTGTGATTCGCGCGGCCGACCTGAGCGAAGCGATTCGAATTGCCAACGACACCGACTACGCGCTGACCGGCGGCATCTTCTCGCGAAGTCCGGTGAACCTCGAACGGGCCTGTCGCGAACTGCAAGTCGGCAATCTGTATCTCAATCGTTCAATCACCGGCGCCCTGGTCGGCCGGCAGCCGTTCGGGGGTTACAAAATGTCCGGCATCGGCAGCAAGGCCGGCTCGTACGAGTACCTGCTGCAGTTTGTTTTGCCAAAGACCATCACTGAAAACACGCTGCGCCGCGGCTTCGCACCACCTACGACCGACGGCGATTAAACCACGGGCGGGGAGATGTGACCACGAAATACACGAAAGAAACGAAAAGAAAAGCAAGCAATCGAACAGGAGGTAACAGAGGAAACAGAGGTTGCTGAGATCGAAAATTCGGTCGAGGTTGCAATACGATAACGGGTTGAATTCGAAGAAATCACATCTTTCTCTCCGTTATCTCTGATACCTCCTGTTCAATGACCTCCTGCTCAAATGTCCGATGAAGCAGTGCACGCTCAGCACTCGATTCCTGTTTTCGTGTCGTTCGTGTGTTTCGTGGTTAACGCTTCCTCCCCTCCAAGTGCGCGGTCACGCGCTCGGCTGCGAGTTCACCGTCGCGAATGCAGTTCGGCACGCCGACGCCGTGATAGGCGTTGCCGCAAAGCTCTAAGCCATCGAGTCGGTTCATTTGTTCTTCGATCCGCGCGATGCGATCGAGGTGGCCCAAGTGATACTGCGGCATCGCGCCGGTCCAACGCGCAATCGAACAGATTTCGGGCTCGCCGCGCGCGCCGAGCAATTCGCCCAGCTCGCCGCGCACGATCGCCTGCAATTCATCGTCCGGCAATTGGCCCAGATCCGGCTGTAACGCCCCGCCGACAAACGTGCGAATCAGCACTTTGCCATCCGGCGCTCGGCCCGGAAATTTCACGCTGGAAAAACTGGCCGCTAAAATCTTTCGCCGATCAATCGCCGGTACGACAAAACCAAATGCGTCGAGCGGATGTTCGATTTGCGAGCGATCGTAGCCGAGCGAAACGATCGTGCTGCCGGCGTGCTCGATGCCGCGCAGTTCATCGGCAACCGGGCGATCGATCGACTCAAGCAACCTCGCGGCCATCGGCGCCGGCGTGGCAATGATCACGGCGTCAAACGATTCCATTGCGTCGGTCGGCTGGGCGTTCGCAAAGCCCGAGGGGGGTAACCCCGACCGCTCGTTGTTTGTGTCAAAATCCCTGAGCGACAACTGCCATACGCCGAATGCGGTGCGTTCGATTCGCTCGACGCGCGTTTTGAGTCGCACGCAGTCGCGCGGTAAGCGGCCGACAATCGTATCGACGAGCATCGACATACCCCGGCGAGGGGTCGTGAATAGTTCGTAGCGCGCACCGCTGTTGTTCGATAAATTCTCTGTAGGGAACGTGCCTCCGTGCCGTTCCGAAACCGATTGCGATTCCGGAATGCCACGCAGCGCGTTCCCTACAGACAAGTTGTTTGCCAACGCGCGTTGTACCGCCGCAGCGCGGGTCAGACTGCCATGCTCGCGCTCCATTTCCAAAAATCGCGGCAGTGTCGCGGCCAGGCTCAAGCGCTCGGGGTCGGCCGTATAAATTCCGCCGACCAACGGCTGCACCAGCCGATCGAAAGCTTCCGTGCCCAGCCGGCGACGTACAAACGAAGCCAGACTCTCGTCGGGCAAATCACGCACGCTAAACGACGATGATGCATACCCCGACTTGCGCGGTACCCAG
>JAYTAU010000139.1:0-5013 GCA_043737375.1 Planctomycetia bacterium | reverse complement strand
TTCGCGATTCGCATAACCGTTGATTTGCACTTCGGACAGATCACGAAAACGCGAAAGAGCCAGATCGCGAAAGCTGAAGGAATCCGACGAAAAAAAAGCCTCGCGCAGAGACGCAGAGACGCAAAGGAAGGAAGTTGCTTTCTCGGCGTGCTAGCAGATTTGAAATCGGGACGTTATTTATCGTTCGCCCCTAAGCATCGTTTTTCTTGCAAAAATGCAGGTCGCGTGTTAGGATCGAATGGACGTGATATATCAGAAATTTCAGTCGAGGATCGGATAATTACTTGTGCCAAGACGCTTACGGCTCTCGCTGCTGCTGACGATTGCCATCACCCTCGCGGGAGGCAATGACCTCACACTTGCCAGAATCGGCCATGCCGACGACGGCCAGAAATTCACCCCCGCGCAGCTCGATTTCTTCGAACAGAAAATCCGCCCCGTATTCGTGAGCCATTGCGCCGAATGTCATTCGGCCACGTCGAAAGAGATCAAAGGCGGGCTGCTGCTCGATTCCCGAAAAGGCTTGCTCGTCGGCGGCGATTCGGGCGCGGCCATCGTGCCGGGTAATGTCGACGATAGCCTATTGATTCAATCGCTGCGCTACGGCGAAGATTCGCAACAAATGCCCCCCAAGGGCAAACTGCCCGCTGCGGTAATCGCCGACTTCGAAGCCTGGGTCAAAATGGGTGCGCCCGATCCGCGCGCGGGGCAGCCGACGCAGCCCGTCAAAAAAACCATCGACCTCGAAGGTGGCCGGCAATTTTGGGCCTTTCAACCGCCGCGCAAACAAGCGCCGCCCGAAGTAAAGAATAGTGCCGGCAAAAATAGCACTGACAACAAGAGCAATGATAAGTCGAGTCCTGAAAAGCCGGCTGCTTGGGCCCGCAGCGAGATCGACCGCTATGTAATTGCCGGTCTCGAACAGCGCGGGCTTGCGCCGGCGGCCGATACCGATCGCCGCACGCTATTGCGACGTGTCAGTTACGATCTGACCGGTTTGCCGCCGACACCGCAAGAGGTCGACGAGTTCTTGCAGGATGAATCGGCCGACGCGCTGGTCAAGGTCGTCGACCGATTGCTCGCTTCGCCGCGCTTCGGCGAACGCTGGGGCCGGCACTGGATGGATGTGGTTCGCTATGCCGATTCCAACGGCATGGGTGCGAACTTCGTGTTCGACGATGCTTGGCGCTATCGCGATTACATTATTCAATCGTTCAACAACGATAAGCCTTACGACCAGTTCGTGATCGAGCAATTGGCGGGCGATTTGCTGCCCGGCGATACGGAAGGGAAACGTCGCGAGCAACTCGTGGCCACGGGGTTTCTCGTCATCGGTCTGAAGGAACTGGCCGAGTACGACAAAGATAAGCTGCGGATGGATGTCGTCGACGAACAGGTGGATACCATCGGTCGAGCGCTCATGGGGCTGACGTTGGGTTGTGCGCGGTGCCACGATCATAAGTTCGATCCGATTCCGACGGCCGATTATTACGCGCTGGCCGGCATACTGCGCAGCACCGTCACCATTCCCGAAAAAAACAAAGAGGGGCCGATTTCGGATTGGAACCGTCGCGCCCTGCCGACCTCGAAAACCGAACTCGCATCGGTTAAGCAGCACGCCGCGAGAATCAGCAAAGCGAAAGATGGTCTGGCCCGTTCGCAAAACGACGTTCGTCAATTGACCAAACAAATTGCGGACGCTGCGTCGTCCGCAAACAAGCCGACGACCGCTGCCAAACCGACCGCCGCGCCCTCAATCGTGGTCGACAACGATCAGGCGCAACTGACCGGCTTTTGGCGCGAATCGGTCGGGCAGACCAAGGACAAGAAGTTGATTCCGAAATTCTTCGGCAAGAATTATCTGCATGACGACCAAATCGATCGGGGCAAAAAGTCGGTCGCGTTCAAAGCCAAGTTGCCCGCGGCCGGACGTTACGAAGTGCGGATGGCCTACACGGCCAACCCCAATCGTGCAACTCGCGTGCCGGTGACGATTCATGATTCCGAGGGGGCGAAGCTGGTGCATGTCAATCAGCGCGAAGTTGCGCCGATCGAAAGCTTATGGCGATCGCTGGACGAATACTCCTTCAAGGCAGATCAAGAAACGTCGGTCGTGATTGCCAACGACGGCACCGACGACGGCTTTGTGATTGCCGATGCGATCGAGTTCGTTCCGGTTCAAGCCGGCGCTGCGGCAGCGGCGTCAAAAAAACCCGCGCCACCGTCGAACAAAGATCGCGAAAAATCATTGGCCAAAGCCAAGGAGCAAGTCAAAAAGCTGCAAGAGGAAATTCAGCTACTTGAAGCCGATCCGGCGGCTCTAATTGCGCTAGCCGTGGCCGACGACCCCCAACCGGCCGACCTCAAAATTTGCATTCGCGGCGACATTCAGAACCGGGGCGATGTCGCGCCGCGCGGTTTCTTGCAGGTTGCGACTCACGCCGCGATGAAGCAAAGTGCGACACCAAAGATCAACCCCAAACAAAGCGGTCGTTTGGAATTAGCCCGCTGGATCGCCGATCCGCAACACCCGCTCACGTCGCGGGTGATGGCTAACCGCATTTGGCGACACATGCTGGGCGCAGGGCTGGTGCGGACGGTCGATAATTTTGGCGTGCGTGGAGAACTGCCCAGTCATCCCGAGTTGTTGGACTATCTGGCCATTCGCTTCGTCGAGCAAGGCTGGTCGGTCAAGGCGTTGGTCCGAGAAATCGCACTCTCACGCACGTATCAATTGAGCAGTGATTTTAGTTCAGGTAATTTTACCGCCGACCCCGACAATCGTTTGCTGTGGCGACACAATCGGCGCCGGCTCGAAGCCGAAGCGATCCGCGATAGTATTTTGGTGGTCAGCGGTCAACTCGATTCCACCGCAGGCGGTTCGACCAACGTATTTTCGGGTCGCTTGGGAACCGAAAGCCGGACGGTGGTGATTCCGGCCGATCCTTGGCGTCGCCGCAGTGTGTACTTGCCGATTTATCGCGGCGGGTTTGTGATGGATTTGTTGCGCGCCTTCGACTTTGCCGACCCCGGCATGGTCACCGGCGTGCGCAGTACGACCACGGTGCCCACGCAAGCGCTGTACCTCATGAACAGCGTGTTCGTGATGGAACAGGCCGAGCACGCGTCGCGGTTGCTCCTCGAATTGCCCGACCTGGACGATACGGCGCGATTGGAGTTGCTCTATCGAAAACTGGTGGCCCGCTCGCCGAGCGAAGTTGAGCGACAGCGCGGATTGGAATTCTTACGGCAGCATCAAAAAGCCGGCCGCGCGACGGCCGAAGTCGCCAAGCCGTTGGAAGCGAATATTTCGGCCGATGGCAAAGTGGCCCCCGCAGGTGCTGAACCGTCGGCCCACGAGCAATTGCATCGGCAAGCCTGGGCCAGTTTGTGCCACGTATTGTTTGCCGGCAACGAGTTTTTATTCTTGGACTAACGCTCACATCGAGAAGCAAATGATCCATCCCGGCTTTGTTTCACGGCGCGGCCTGCTGAAAAGTGCCGCTTGCGGATTTGGTTACATGGCGCTGGCCGGCTTGTCGTCGCAGGCCGCCGATGGCATCACCACCAGTGGGTCGGTCAATCCGGCCGCCGCCAAACTGCCGCCGCTGCCTGCCAAGGCCAAGCGGGTGATCTTTCTGTTCATGCGGGGCGGCCCGCCGCAGATGGATACGTTTGATCCCAAGCCGCTACTCACGCGCGACGATGGCAAGGATCTGCCGTTCAAGGTTCCGCGCTTGCAGCAGTTGCAAAAACGGAATTTGCAAAAACTGTTGGCCTCGCCCTTCAACTTCAAGCAGCACGGTCAGGGCGGATTGTGGGTCTCTGAGTTGCTACCCAACATCGCCAAGCACGCCGATAAGCTGTGCGTACTCAAAGGCATGCATACCGAAGGCGTCGATCATGGTCAGGCCACGATCAAGCTACATACCGGGCAAGACACATTCATCCGCCCTTCGATCGGCTCGTGGATGGTCTACGGCCTGGGGAGCGAAAACCAAAAATTGCCGGGGTTCGTTTCGGTCTGCCCGCAGCGCAGCGACGTGGGCGTGCGCGGGTATTCCAACGCATTTCTACCCGGCTATTGTCAAGGAACGTCGATCGGCCAGGAAGACATTCCGGCTTCGAAGGCCACGATTCACAACATTACCAACGGTCGTCTGCCGGCTGCGATGCAGCGTCGCGAGCTGGACTTTTTGCAGCAGATGAATCGCGATCATTTGGCAAAAGCGCGCAGCGACAATCAGCTCGAAGGGGTGATCGAATCGTTCGAGTTGGCGTTTCGGATGCAAGCCGAAGCCCCGAAGGTGCTCGACATTTCCGACGAGTCGCCCGAGCTGCTCAAGCGTTACGGTATCGGCGACAAAGCGACTGACGATTTCGGCCGGCAGTGTTTGATGGCGCGGCGGTTTGCCGAGTCGGGCGTGCGCTACATTCAACTCACGCACACGCTGCGCAAAAATTATCCCAACATTCCCGATTGGGACCAGCACTCGAACCTCAAGCACGACGTGACCCTCAACGCGCGTTCCGTCGATCAGCCCATCGCCGCACTGTTGGCCGATCTGGAAGACCGCGGCATGTTGGAAGACACGCTGGTCTGGTGGGGCGGCGAATTCGGGCGCACGCCCTTGGCCGAAGCGGGCCGCGGCATGGTAGCCGGTCGCGACCACAACCCATTCGGTTTTACGATGTGGCTGGCGGGTGCCGGTGTGAAAGGTGGTTTTTCGTATGGTGAAACCGACGACTACGGCTACCACGCCGTTCAAGACAAAGTGCATATGCACGACTTGCACGCCACGCTGTTGCACTTGATGGGTTTGGACCACGAGAAGCTAACCTATCGTTACGCGGGCCGCGATTTTCGATTGACCGACGTCTACGGCCGCGTGGTACACGAGATCATCGCCTGAGTGCCAAGAATCTCTAAATTAAGTGGTAAGTTCTTGTGCCACTGGCCCTATCATTGAATAGCGGTCCGGTATTGTTATCGGTTCAAGAACGAACGACTTG